>CAZXAF010000144.1:0-4494 GCA_964638905.1 uncultured Dehalococcoidia bacterium | reverse complement strand
GCGGCCCCAGACGGAGGTCGAACACAGTGTTGGTCAGCGTTACGATCTCTTCCCTCTGGGGATCAGAATCCAGGAAGGTCGTACGGAGGGGGAGAGTGGAATCGTTGCTCAGGAGCAGCATCGCCGCGCCCTGCAGCAAATGCAGCGTGCCCATCGCCGCGTTGAAGAGCCTTAGCCTGCCGTATGTTTGCTCCTCTGACAGTGCCATCGAATACTCTCCTTTCTCGACCTTGGGGCAGCCCCGCCGGTGAGCAATTCACCGTTGAGCAGGAAAACCCTGTTTGATATTGCGCCGCCCCCAGGTCGCTAGGCTGGCTGCGGCTGCTGTTCCCAAACGACGCCCACCACTCGCGACCGACCGACTGTTTTCATCCTCGCCCTTGTGGACATGGCCAACTCGGCTGCCCCCCAGATCCTAGTCGCAAGCGCCAAGCTTGGCAAGAGGCGAGATGCCTGGCGACGCAACTCGCGTGCCTCTGAAAAGCAATTCCCCATGGACAACCGAAGGCTTGCTCTCCCTCCCTAGGGAGCGGTAGGGTATCGCCGTAAGGAAGCTCTTCGACGGGCAGAGAGGACAAAAACGAGATGTCTGACGAAAGCAAAGATCGCGAACAGGGCCCCGACTGCGCCAGGTGTCCGGCGCCGGTGTGCTACAGCCCCGCATTCATGAAAGGGCCGCCGAACTGTCCGACCAGGACCAAGGCAGACGTAATCGAGAAGGCCTTGGCCCAATACCGTGACCCCAAAGTGGCCGAATTCGCGCGGGTGGCTTCGATCGTGGAGGGCACAGCATATACTCGCGTGCCCTGGGCTCCCGGCACTCCGTCGCCGGCCACCACAAGGCTGGAGGAGATCATCAGCTTCGCGAAGAGGATGGGCTACCGGAAACTGGGAGTGGCGTATTGTGTAGGATTCAGGGAAGAGGCGCAAGCACTGGTTCCCCTTTTGGAGCGCACGGGATTCGAGGTCGTGTCAGTGTGCTGCAAAGCGGGAGGAATCCCCAAAGAAGAGATCGGAGTGAAGGACGAGGAGAAGATAATCCCGGGAACCTATGAGTCCATGTGCAACCCCATATCCCAGGCCGAGATTCTCAATGAAGAAGGCTGCGACTTCAACATCGCGATGGGCTTGTGCGTGGGCCACGATTCCCTCTTTTTGAAGCATGCGAACGCCCTGACGACGGTGTTCGCAGTCAAGGACAGGCTGCTCGGCCACAACCCGCTGGTCGCCCTATACCAGTCCCGGCAATACTATCGAAGGCTGCGCACCGCGGGCGGCATCCCTGGCGAGGCCGAGCAGTAGAGCCGGAAGTTCCCCCAGCGCCGGCCACACGGCCGGCGCGACTTTGCCCGCGTTGAGCAACTGACCACCGGAGTACGAGCCGCCCCTCGGACGTGCGGAATTCCTGAGACGGGTCTAGCCCTCATCCCTCCACGGCGAAACGTAAGGCTGCCTCAGCATGAATGGCTGTCGTATCGAAGAGAGGCATACCGGCATCCGTCTCAGTGACCAACATGGGGATTTCGGTGCACCCCAGTATGATCCCCGTGGCACCGCGTTCCGCCAGTCTCCTGATGACTGCGATGAGCCCAGCGCGTGACTCATCGCGGATCTGGCCAGCGACCAGTTCGTTGTAGATGACCGCGTTCACGTACTGGCGATCCTTGCCGTCCGGCACCAGGACGGTGATGCCTCTTCGCCCCAGGGCATCCTGGTAGAATGTCTTTTCCATCGTGTATTGAGTGCCGAGCAACCCCACCTTCTTCATTCCTCCCGCCAGGATAGCCTCGGCAACGGCGTCCGGCAGATCGAGCATCGGGACTTGGACACAGGCCTGGACCTCCTCGAACACCAGGTGCATGGTGTTGGTGGCCATGACGATGAAATCTGCGCCCGCCACCTCGAGCCTCCGAGCGGCTTCGCCCAAGCCCTTTGCCACCAGATCCCAGCGCTCCTGTTGAGGCCAATCTACGTACGGCTGAAAGCTGACACTGTAGATGATGATCTCCGGGTAGCCATAGTCGCCATAGCGCTCGGTGTACGTGCGGGTGATGTGCTCATAGTACGCTATCGTTGATTCGGGACTCATGCCGCCCAGGATACCGATCCTCTTGTGCATGGCCTGACTGCTCCTTCCTCAGCCCGGAATAGGCCTCGCCCTCAGCGTTGGCGTACACCTTTTGGATGGAGTGCCGCTTCAATCGCCTCGCAGGGGACAAGCATTGGAAAGCGTGACTACCATCACTGTTTCTCCTTCCTCTGCGACCTGCCGGAATGCCTTTTTCAGGCCATCAAACACCGTGTCATGGCCGCCCGACACTAGAGTGCTCATCGCCCCAGGGGTAACTTTCAGTCCATGTTCCCTGAAGATAGCGAGGGCGCGCTCGATCGCCGGGGAGAGCCCTGCTTGGCGCAGGGGATACAGGCTAACCTGTGCTGCCACTTCCATGGTTCAGTCTCCTTCCTCAAATCGCACGCTCAAGCCGATGAAAGCACCGAAGGGGAGAGCTGTACATGGATCCAGCCAGGGCACAGGATAGAGGCCTGTGCGCCAGCGGATGTTCATCGCTCGGCACCCGAGGGAAGTACGAAGCAGGCGCTCCAGCTGGGCAGGGGAGAAGAAACGCGCGCGGCGATAGGAGTCCGCCCTCCGGACTCTGCGCCACAGGGCCACTGGGCTAAGGCGGTTGAGGATACCCAGGATCATGCCATTGCGGGCCACCCGGCCAGCTTCTCGCAGGGCTGCCTTTGGAGCATCCAAGAACTCCAGCACCGTGGCCAGCGCCACGATATCGAAGGTCGCATCGCCGAACGGAAGATGGGTGGCGTCAGCCAGCACGAAAGGCAGATCGGGCCGCCGGCCTCGAGCGAAGGTCAGCATTGAGGGAAGACGGTCGAGGCCTGCCACCGACAGCCCCAGGGAAGCGAACCATTCCGTGAAGTGCCCGCTGCCGCACCCCACGTCGAGGAGAGACCGACATTCAGCGAAGTCTGACAGAAGCCCTTGCAGTATCTCCTTCTCCACTCGGTCCGCTCGCCGACCAAAAGGGCTCGAAAACCACGCTTCGTAGCGCTTGACCTGCTGTAAGTCTGGAGCCTCCATGAGGTTTCCCTTCATACTCCCAAGCCGCCAGGATCCTAGGGCCTATTATACCCAGCTCAGCGCCGGGCCGCTCTGTCAGCACCGGCTGCCAGGACCTCCGCTTCTTCGTCACCCTCCGTTCCTGACGGGCTAGGCAAGCCAGGAGCACAGTTCACGCTCCGGCGCTGCCTCCCCTTGTTGCCTCCTCGCTTGGGATAGCGCCGATCACCTCGCGGCTTGAGCCTGTTGACAATCCAGGTAGCCAGTCGTAGGATGGTTATGGGCATAGGTTCATAACTCTCCCCCTATTACGACATGGCAAGACCAACTAAGTGGCGACGGGTGGCTTTCATACCGCAGGTAACCTACTTCAAGCCGGCGGGGGTGCCTGCTCGCTTCCTGGAGCGAGTGGAACTGAGCGTCGAGGAACTGGAGGCCATTCGCCTCAAGGACGTGGAAGGACTGCAGCAGGAGGAGTGCGCCGAAAGGATGCGCATCTCCCGCCCCACGTTCCAGCGCGTGCTCGAATCGGCCCGGCGCAAGGTTGCCGATGTCCTCATCAATGGCAAGGCGCTTCGCATCCAAGGCGGCAACTTCGCCCTGCCCAGCCAGCTCTTTCGCTGCCGCCAGGATGGCCACGAGTGGCCGGTGCCTTTCGAGGCGATGGCGTCCGGGCTTCCCCTGGCCTGCCCCCGCTGCGATAGCCCAAGCGTGCTCCCCGTCCAGCCCATCGGTCCTGCCCTCAGAGGCGGCGGCTGGGGAGACGGGCGTGGCGGAGGCCGCTGGCAAGGAGGCAGAGCGTGATCTTCATCGATGAGGACAAGTGCACGGGCTGTGGCGATTGCCTGGAAGTGTGCCCCGAGGAGGGCGCCGTCGTCCTCCAAGAGGAGAAGGCCATCATCAACCGGGAACTGTGCACTAGCTGCGCAGTCTGCATGCCCGCTTGCTCCGAGGGGGCCATCTATGAGGTGGAGGCTGCGCCGGTGGTGACCGAACAGGCCCAACCAGCGCAGGTTACAAGGCAGACTGCCCTGAGTCGGACTCGCCCAGCGATGGTCTCTACCCTGGCAGCGGCGGCCCCCCTGGCTGTGAACGCGGTCGTTGGGCTGGCGAGGAGGTGGCTGGAGGGGCGAAGCGTCGCCAGAGGGGCCGGCGGCCAGACGGAGTCAGGTCGTGGCGGCCAGGCAGGGCCAGGCGCCGGCGGCCGACGGCGTAGGCAGCGGGGCAGAGGCCGCAAGTAGCAAATCGAGGAGGCGTAGCGATGTCTATCCGAAAAGGTACAAGGGGCGCTCCCCTGGGCCGTGGCCTGGGTGGGTCGATGATCTGCCGCTGCAAAGGATGCGGATATACGCAACCGCACAGGAGAGGCGTGCCTTGCAGCTCGTTCACCTGCCCTAAGTGCGGGAAGCGCT
>CAZXAF010000143.1:0-4505 GCA_964638905.1 uncultured Dehalococcoidia bacterium | reverse complement strand
GTCGATGCCCCCAGCCAGGATTCCCTGCTCCACATGGGCGACGTCCTGCGCCAGCGCCTGGGCTCCACCGTCATCGTCCTGGGGACGGTGCTCAACGGGCGACCGGCGTTCATGGCCATGGTCACGCCCGACCTGGTGAAGCGCGGCCTCCATGCCGGCCAGATCCTCAAGCGGGTGGCCTCGGCTGCCGGCGGTGGCGGCGGCGGCCGCCCGGAGATGGCCCAGGGCGGCGGCACCGACGTCAGCAAGCTGGACGAAGCCCTCCGCCTGGTGGAGGCGGCGGTCAAGGAATCATTGGCAAAGAAGAGGAAGAGCTAGCTATCATGCGTATCCTGGGTCTGGACGTGGGCGAGCGGCGCATCGGCGTTGCCGTCGCCGACCAGCGGGTGCGAGTCGCCCTGCCGGTCGCGGTGGTAGAGCGCAGGGAGCTGCCCGCCGATCTCGATGCCATCGCACGCCTGGCGCAGGACCAGGGAGCGGAGGCGATCGTGATCGGCCTGCCCATCTCCCTGAACGGCTCGCTCGGCCCCCAGGCCGAGGTCGTGAAGGCCTTCGGCCGGGAGCTTTCCGCTCGCCTGTCGCTGCCGATCGAGTACTGGGACGAGCGCCTGTCCACCGTCGAGGCCCAGCGCCGGCTGACCAGCGCCGGCAAAAAAGGACCGAAGGCCAAAGCCCAGCGGGATGCCCTGGCCGCCGCCATCGTCCTCCAGAGCTACATCGACGGTCAGGCCCAGGGTAGCCCGTCATCTCCTTTCGAGTCGTAGAGAATGCGTTTCATTTCCCTCGCCGGGATCCTGCTCGCCTTCGTCATGGTGGGCATCGGCATCTGGCAGATCACCGAGACCCCCGGCTCGATCCTCAAGGAGGAGCGGCCGACGGTCATACCGACGGTCATACCCACGGCCACGCCGGGGGAGACCGTCATCATCACCATCAAGGAAGGCGAGAGCGCTCGGGAAGTGGGCGACGAGCTGGAAGACGCAGGCATCATCTCCAGCGGCCTCCTCTTCCGAGTGCTCGTGGCTCTCCTGGGCTATGAGGACAAGCTGGTGGCCGGCGACTACGAGTTCGACAAGGGGTTGCCCACCCTCGAGGTCATCGAGCGCATTCGCAGCGGCCAGACCGCTCCCCTGGTGGTGACCATTCGGGAGGGCCTGCGCGCGGAGGAGGTCGCCGAGCTGATGGAGGCCAAGAATGTGGTCTCCGCCGAGGATTTCCTCCAGGCCATCGACCAGTGGTACGAGTTCAGCTTCCTGTACACCAAACCCTACTGGGCCACCCTGGAGGGCTATCTGTTCCCCGATACGTACTTCTTCAACCGCAACATGACGGCGGAGGAGGTCGTCCAGCAGATCCTGGAGAACTTCGACCAGCGCTTCGACAGCGACCTGCGCGACGAAGCGGCCACCGCCGGCATGACGGTGCACACGGTGCTCACCCTGGCCTCCATCGTCGAGCGGGAGGCGCAGGTCGCCGAGGAACGGCCGATAATCGCCGCCGTCTTCCTCAAGCGCCTGCGTCGGGGCATGCCCCTGGAGGCCGACCCCACGGTGCAGTATGCCCTGGGCAACGACCCGGCCAGCGTCGCCGAATACGGCTACTGGAAGGAAGAGCTCACCCAGACCGACCTGGAAGTGGACTCGCTCTACAACACCTACCGCTACGCGGGCCTGCCGCGAGGGCCGATCTGCAGCCCCGGCCTCGATTCAATCCTGGCGGTGATCAGGCCAGCCGACACCGAATACCTCTACTTCGTGGCCAAAGAGGACGGCAGCCACGCCTTCGCCGAGACGCTGGAAGAGCATCTGCAGAACATCGAGCTGTACGGCGGGAGGCAGCAGGGCCAGTGAAAGTCATCGGCCTCATCGGCTATCCCCTGGCTCACTCCATATCGCCCGTCTTTCAACAGGCGGCACTCGATCACCTGCGCCTCGATGCCCGCTACGAGCTGTGGGAGACAGAGCAGCATGCCCTGGCCGAGCGGGTGGCAGGAATTCGCCGCCCGGACTGCCTGGGGGCCAACGTGACCGTGCCCCATAAGGAGCTCGTGATCCCCCTGCTGGACGAGGTCGACCCCCTGGCCGGCCGTATCGGCGCGGTCAACACCATCGTCAACCGCGACGGCCGCCTCTGCGGCTACAACACGGACATGACCGGCTTCGCCCGCGCGCTGCGAGAGGAGGGCGGTTTCGATCCCGGCGGCGCGCACGTCGTCCTCCTGGGGGCAGGCGGGGCAGGTCGCGCCGTCACCGTAGCCCTCGTCGAGGGCAAGGCCGCCTCCGTCACCATCGCCGATGTCATGCCCGAGAGGGCCCAACGGCTGGTGGAGGACCTCGGCCGCCAGGGCGGGACGACCCTCCGCGCCGTGGCAGCCGGGGAGGAGAGCCTTGCGGCCGTCATGAAAAGATGCCAGCTTCTGGTAAACTGTACGCCGATAGGGATGCGTCACAGCAAGGAGGAGCACGACCTACCGATCCCCTCCGAGCTGATCCCCGCGGGGGTACTGGTGTTTGACATAGTGTACAACCCCCTGGAGACCCGACTATTGGCGGAAGCCAAGCGACGAGGTGCCCGCACCCTCGGCGGCCTGTCCATGCTTGTCTACCAGGGAGCGGACTCCTTCGAGCTGTGGACCGCCTCGCAGGCACCGCTGGACGTGATGTTCGAAGCAGCCCGCAAGGCACTTGCGCCGACAGCGGTGAAGGGCAGCGAGGACTAGGCAAGGGAGGCCATCTGTGTTCCGCTTTCTTACCGCCGGCGAATCCCACGGCAAGGCCCTGTCGGTCATCATCGAAGGGCTCCCCGCAGGCCTGTCCCTCACCGAGGACTACATCGCGCTCGACCTGCGGCGCCGCCAGGGAGGCTACGGTCGCGGCCAGCGCCAGCAGATCGAGGAGGACCGAGCGGAGATCCTCTCAGGCGTGCGCCACGGCCTGACCCTGGGCAGCCCCCTGAGCCTGGTGATCCGCAACCGCGACTGGCCGAACTGGCAGGACGTAATGCAAGTGGAGCCGACAACAGAGGCGACCGAGAAGCTGACCCGCCTCCGCCCCGGCCACGCCGACCTGGCCGGCGCCATCAAGTACGGCCAGGACGACGTGCGCCCCATCCTGGAGCGCGCCAGCGCCCGCGAGACAGCAGCGCGAGTGGCCGTGGGCGCTGTGGCCCGCCGCTTCCTCGAGGAGTTCGGCATCGCTGTTCACAGCTACACGCTGGCCATCGGCGACGTGGCCGCCGAGCCGCAGGGCGAGCCCGACTGGGCCCTGGTGGAGAAATCGCCGGTGCGCTGCGCCGACCGTGAGGCCTCCCAGCAGATGGTTCGAGCCATCGACATCGCCCGCGAGGCCGGCGACAGCCTGGGCGGCATCTTCGAGGTATGGGCCGCAGGGGTGCCCATCGGCCTGGGCAGCCACGTCCACTGGGACCGCAGGCTGGACGGCCGCCTGGCGCAGGCGGTCATGAGCATCCAGGCCGTCAAGGGAGTGGAGATCGGCGGCGGCTTCGCCCTCGCCCACCTTCCCGGCTCGCAGGCCCACGACGTCATCCTGCCCGTCGACCAGTGGGGCGATCGTCCCTGGCAGCGGGCCACCAATCGGGCCGGCGGCCTGGAGGGCGGCATGACCAACGGCGAGCCGATCATCGTGCGGGCGGCCCTCAAGCCCATCTCCACCCTGGCCAAGCCCATGCCCTCGGCTGACCTGGCCACCGGCCGGGCGATCGAGGCCCACTACGAGCGCAGCGACGTCTGCGTGGTGCCCGCCGCCGGTGTCATCGGCGAGGCGATGGTGACCATCGTGCTGGCGGAGGCGATGCTGGACAAGTTCGGCGGCGACCACATGGAAGAGACCAAGCGCAACTATCAGGGCTATCTCAACACCATCGGCCCGAGGGGCAAGAAGTGATGGCCACACCCACCAACGGCATCATCGACGTCTGGGCCCAGCCGGGCTTCCCTCGGTTGCTGCATATGCCGGAGATGGAATCCCTGAGGAGGTGGGCCAAGATCACTCCGCCACCGGAGGGCATACCCATCGAGGTCACCCTGGCGGAGATGGACGCCACCGGAGTGGAGAAGGCCTTCCTGCGCGCCTGGATGCGCCCGGAGGAGGTGATCATCTCCAACGATGACATCGCCGCCCTCGTCCGGAAGTACCCCGACCGCTTCCTGGGGATGGCCACCGTCGACCCTCGCAAACCGATGGCCGCCGTGCAGGAGCTGGAGCGCGCCGTCAAGGAACTGGGGCTGAGGGCGTTGCACATGCTCCCCTGGATCTGGAATCTTCCCCCCAACGACAAGCTGTACTATCCGCTGTTCGTGAAGTGCATCGAGCTGGGCATACCATTTTGCACCCAGGTGGGGCATACCGGTCCCATGTGCCCCTCGGAGCCGGGCCGGCCGATACCCTACCTCGATGAGGTTGCCTTGACCTTTCCCGATCTGACCATCGTGGGCGGGCACATCGGCTATCCCTGGACGGACGAGATGATCGGCATGGCATTCAAAT
>CAZXAF010000142.1:1188-4512 GCA_964638905.1 uncultured Dehalococcoidia bacterium | reverse complement strand
GAAGGGGTCGAGGATGATGGGCGGCACGCGCTTGCCGTCCCGCTCCACAGTCAATTGGTTGCAGGTGTAGAAGCGCCGCCAAAGCTCCGTTCGGTGGATGTCATCCTCGGCGAACGCCGCCAGGATCAGCATCCTGAACACACTGCCCAGCCGCCGTGCCCACCACTTGTGCATCTGGTAGATGGGCTTCTTGGCGTTGCCTTCTTTTTGGGCGATCTTGTTGAGTCCTTCGATGGGGAAGTCGTACTCAATGTAGGACATCGCTACCTCGCTCTCTGGGCCATTTCTCCTCTGGTTTCGGCCAAAAAGGCTTCAGCGTCCTGCTGGCACTTCTCTGCCATCTCCCCGGTGGCCAGCCAATAGACGTCATAATCGGACTTCTGCCGCCACTCGAAGCCGTCGAGGAGCATCCGATGATACCGGGGATCTATCTTGCCTGTCTTGGCATATTCCCTCCCAAAGGCTGCTGCAACTGCTGAATGCTTGCTCACATCAATGCCGTCCAGGAGCAACAGGGCCTTAGCACCGTAGAACATGGCATAATAGGAACGCGAGATAGACTCAGCGAAGAGCGTTTCCTCCAGCAGCTTCTTCGCTGCGGTGAGGCTGGAACGGGCCTTGGCCATCCATCGCTGACTTTCTTCTAAGCGGCTTTCCATAGCACTTTCCCTTCCCTTTGAACATTCCGCAGGAACGAAGAGCCACGCTGCTCCAGCATCTGGTAGTAATCCATATCCGCCAGGTAGAGGGAAAACACGTAATCAAAATCGGCCTCCCACATCACCTTGTAGGCTACCTGGCGCACCTTCTCCTGGGCTACTTCGGACGCTCGGCGCAATACAACAAACAGGTCTACGTCGGAGTCCGGTTGGGCCTCACCTCTTGCATAGGACCCATAGAGAATCAAAAGTCCCAGGTCAGAACCCAACTGGCTCCGAAGTTCCTCGGTCAGCGTATCAAGCAATCGAGAAAGCTGCCCGTCTCCCCGTTCCTCTGCCTCAAGAAGCGCGGCATAGTCAGCAAGCCCCTCCTCTGCCAACTTCTTGTCTTCGTCCGAGAACTCAGCGTAGAGCTGGCTAAGTGCTTTCTCTTCGTCAGCCATCACTTTTCCCTCCTGATCCTCATCACTGGCACCAAGCACTCCATCAACGAGATGCCCCCGTGGGCGATGTCTGAGGCCGGGCCCTGCACGCTCCAGTGATAGCGGCCCTGCACATAGCACCCTTCGTCGTCAAACAGGGCGTAGGTGCGAGACCTGGGCACCTGGCGCAGTTTGTCAAACTCCGGCCCCACCTTGCCGGCCAGCACTGCTCGGCGCCCGCCAAAGAGTTGACGCAATACCTTCTCGTCGCCTCTGGATGCCTTCCAGAACAGCATCGCGTTCTCGACGTACAGATAGCCGTGGTCCGAAGTCACCAGGAATTCGTCAGCCTCTAAGCCGTCCAGCGTGGCCAGCAACACCTTGACCGTCTTGTCAAAAGCCTCTTGAGGAGTGACCGCCTCGCCCCGCACCTTGTGCAGTAATTCGTCAGGGTACGAGATCCAGACCAACACCTCGGGCCCCGCAGGGAACAGAGCGGGGGGCTGACCAGACTCGATGCTGACCACCTGATACTGACGCCACTGGCGCAAACTGGCCACCCGCGCTGTGCCAAACGCACTTCGGTTAAAAGCCAGCGTGCCTGAGGGCACCTCGGACAGAGCGTAGCTGTAGTCGGCGACCTGGTAGCCGGCCTCTTTCAGCCGCCCCATGAGCAGGTTCGCCTCACGGATGCTGCAGCCATCCAGGATGATGATCGGCCCACTTGTTCCCTCGAAACGCGCCCGGCTGCGTTCCTGCCGCACCCGGGCCAGCAGCAGATCGTACACGTCGAAAAAGGTTTCCAGCACAAAGCGTTCCAGCCGGTTGGTCTCCCTCTCGCGTTTTGTGAAGAAGGCGTTGACGTCGCTCACATCGTCTGCCTGCCACACCTGGTTGAGGGCGGTAAACAGCACGGCCAGCGGGTCATCGGCCATGATCAATTCTCGGGCCAGCGCAGCTTCGTCAACTTGCTTCATCGGTTTCGACCTCCAAGATGGCCCTGACCTGGCCATCCACGGGAATGGGTAGACGGTCCAACAGCTTCAATATCTCTTGCTTATGCTGCGGGGTGGCAAGCGTCAGTTCCAACTTCAGGTTGGCCTGAATTTGCCCCCCTTTGCCCCTCAGTTCGGATAGCAGCTCACTCAGAGAGCCTGCCTCCTCCAACCCCTGTCCTTCAATCACCACCTCCAGACCAGTCACCCGGTCTCCACTTCGAAGCTTGCCCTCCACGTCGGTTTGCAGGCTGAACGGTGTGGCGTGGGCCTCGGTCCGTATTACCAACTGGCGACCGGGTTGCGGCTCCTTTGCCTTGGCCTCCTCTGTCTCCTCGGCGGGCTTCTTCTCAGGATATTCGTCCGGAGGATGTTCAGGCTTAGTTATTCCGGCTTCTTCTGCAGGAGGGCTGGGGCCGTACCGCTTAAGGTAGAGCAGCACGTCTTCGGCGAAGGTGGTTGGAGCAGGGTTTTGTTGATTGTAGAAGGTCTTGCCCCGCACCATTACGATCTCGTTAGCCTCGTTGCAAAGGGCGCGGGCTCGCTTGCGCAAGTCTTCGGTTTCGACCAACACGGGCTTGCCCAGCAACTTGAGGAACAAGAGCCGTAGCTCGTCGAATCGCTTGCCCTCTTCGGCTGCCTCAGTCAGCTCAGTGCGGATGGCGTTATCCAGGGCCTCGGCCCCAAATGCTTCACGCACCTGATTCAGGATGGCCGTCGTATCCAGGTCGCACTCGATGGGACGGAAATAGATCTTGTCTCCTCGTCCCCCTGGCTTCATCCACTCCCCGTACGCGCTCTTGAGCTTGCTGCGCAGGTCGCCCTCTTCGCGCTGCCTGTATTTGGCCAATTGAGGCAGCTTGTCCTTCTCCAGCTTGCTCTTTAGGTCATCGCAGACACGCAGACGCTGAGCGCTGATCAGGAAACTGGCGTTCTCGGTCAGGTCGCCAGCGCTTTTGGGACGGACGCAGACCAGGGTATTGCGCCACTCCTTGCCAAAGTAAACCTCGGCGCGGATAGCCTCGTCGTCCATGTACTTCGTAGAGATCACGACTTTCATCTGACGGCCGTCTGCGATTTCATCGAGAGGGTAGACGAAAGTGTTGAGACTGGTGCCGCCAGCCAGATCGGCGATCATATCCCGCAACTTGAGGGCTGCTGCTTGCAGTCCTTTGTCCTGCAACTGCCTCGCTGCCCGGGAGTTGATGCTGACCGGCAGGTTTTCATCGGGCCGAATGACGTATCGGT
>CAZXAF010000142.1:0-1088 GCA_964638905.1 uncultured Dehalococcoidia bacterium | reverse complement strand
GCCCGGGAGTTGATGCTGACCGGCAGGTTTTCATCGGGCCGAATGACGTATCGGTCCTCGCTACGCCACAGATACCAGGCGTTGGCTTCCAGCTTGGCCAGAACGCGGTGTAATTCGTTGACGTTCAGGCCAGGACGCAGACACCCCAGGAAAACCTGGGATTCATCGGCGCCAGCCATCTCCGGCACAAACGAGTGCAGAAGAATCGTGGACAGGATGTCCGAGGCCAGTAGTTCATCCTTGTTGCGCTGGATATCGTCAATAGCCCTGGCTAGCAGAACGGGGTCTAACTGATACAGATCGTCGTGGACTTCGCTGAAACTGGGGTCTACGTCCGAGGGCAGTAACAGATCGCGTTCGCTGGCGCAGCGGCGCAGCACGCCGGAGAGAATATAGAGGATGCCTCTGGTGTTCTGATAGTCCTTGCAGGCACCATACACCTGGAACAACACGTCCATGAGCTCAGGATGCAAAGGGTAGTAGGCCAGCATCCTGGCGCGGTAGCTGTCCAAAGTGCCGGCGGGGATGCCCACCTGGTCGCCCATGGCAGCATAAGTCTCAATGTAGTCGTCAACCGTGCGCCGGGCCTGGTCCTGATCAATCTCCTCGAACAGTCGAAAGAGCACCACCCTGGCCTTGTCTTCCTCGGCTCCCAGGTCTTTGAGGAACATTCTCTCGCGGCCCATGCGCCCCAGCAACTGCTGGTTACGACCATAGAGCGAGGCCAGGACGATGAGCTTAAGGTTTTGATCCTGGGCCATCTCGGTCAGGTTTTGCAGGAAGTTCAGGTTGCGTTCCCTCCGCGACGGTTCCTCAATGGGGCCAAACCACGATTCCAGCTCATCGAGGATGATGACCAGAGGCTTGTCGCCGACCAACTGGCGAAATTGGTCGCCGGTGGGGTGGTCACGCACCTCAGCCAGAAGGTCAGCCCGGCCCAGCCTGGTGAGAATCGGCTCCCAGACGAAGTCGGGGTCTTCGATCAGCAAGTGGGAAACGGCGGCCTGCACGCCGGTGGGGAAACTGAAAGACAGGCCCCATTTATCCAGCCATCGCTGCCCTTCATCGGGCGAGGTCAGCAAGTGATA
>CAZXAF010000141.1:0-4516 GCA_964638905.1 uncultured Dehalococcoidia bacterium | reverse complement strand
CTGACTACCTGACCACCGAGGCCATGCTGCGCTACTTCATCGGCAAGGTGGTGGGCCGGTTCAGTCTCTTCAAGCCGGAGGTCATGGTCTGTACACCGGCGGGAGTGACCGGCGTGGAGCAGCGGGCGGTTCGCGACGCCGCCGAGTCAGCCGGCGCTCGTCGGCCGGCCAATCTGGTGCCCGAGCCCCTGGCCGCTGCCATCGGTGCTCGCATCCCTGTAGACACACCCCGCGGTCACATGGTGGTGGATATCGGCGGCGGTCGCACCGAGGCCGCCGTCATATCCATGTACGGCATCGTCACCAGCGAATCCGTGCGGGTGGCCGGCGATCGCATGGACGAAGCCATCGCCACCTATATCAAGCGTCGCCATAACCTACTAATCGGTGACCGCACTGCTGAGGATACGAAGATCGCTGTGGGCAGCGCTGTTACCCTCGAGGAGGAACTGACCACAGATGTGCGTGGCCGTGACCAGATCACGGGTCTGCCCAAGAACATCACTGTCACCTCTCAGGAGATCACCCAGGCTATTCAGGATACCTTGGCCAGCATCCTGGGAGCTATACGAGCGGTGCTAGAGCGGACGCCGCCGGAGCTGGCCTCCGACGTAGTAGATAGGGGCGTCGTCCTTACCGGCGGTGGTTCCCTAATCCGTAACCTGGACCGCCTGATCACCCAGGAGATCGGCATCCCCTGCTCGGTGGCCGAGAACCCCATGGAGTGCGTGGCCATCGGGGCCGGCATCGCCCTGGAGCACCTGGATCTGATTCGTCGTGCTCAGCCCGCCGAGGGCGATTTCCTGGCCGGATACTAGCGCTTCTTCGGCGACCCTTTCTTATTCTTCAGGTGGAAGGTCATGCCCTGAAGGGCGAGGACGGGGTCGATCTGGCGCAGTTGCACGTCGCTGGGTCTGCGGGGGCATAGGGGGGCATAGTTGAGGATGGACTTCACGCCGCAGCGCACCAGGGTGTCCACCACTGCTTGAGCTTCAAGAGCGGGCACGGCCACAATGCCGATATCCACCGGATCTTCCAGCAGCCTCTGCTCCAGTTCGCTCACATGCCTGATTGTCACCGAGCCCAACTCCTGACCGACAACACTGTAGTCAACGTCGAAGGCCTGGGCGATATGGAAGCCCTGGCTGGTAAACCCGCCGTATTCCAGGATGGCCCGCCCTATTCTGCCCACTCCCACAAGGGCCATTCGCCATTGGCTTTCAAGGCCGAGGATGCGCCACAGCTCCTGCAGAAGCTTGGCCACATTGTAGCCACGCCCCTGCTTGCCAAAGCGGCCAAAATAGCTCAGGTCCTTACGGATCTGAGCCGGTGTTACCCTCGATAGCTTGGCCAACTCCATCGAACTCACTACGTCCTGTCCCCTGGAGTGCAGCAGGGCCAGGCAGCGGGCGTAGAGCGGCAAGCGATCGACGACCACGTCAGGGATCTTGGTGTCTCTGACTGTCTTTGGATTCGGTGTCAACTTGGGCCCCCTCGTAGCACGCGGCTATCGCTGCAGATCCATCATCGCCTTAGATCGAGCGTCCTTGTGCTTTTTTTCGCAAACCAGTTTACACCATTATGGCGTTAACACGCCAACTAGGGCTCGGGAAAAAAGACCATTATCTTTAGCTCGGCAGGTTGACCGTCGGTGGAACCAGGGGCGTCTCTTCTGCCTTGGCCTGTGCTCAAGAAGCGCCCAGGGGTTGATGGAGAGGCGCATTTGGTATACTTTTCGTTCTGCTACCGGGATACGATGGCCACAATGGATTCTGAGAGGAGTCCATATGAGTACCTACCTTGAGCTGAACAAGGAACTGACCGCCGAGCAGATCGCTCTGAAGAACGAAGTCCACAGGTTCGCTGAGGAGGTCATGCGTCCCGCCAGCATCGAGCTGGACAGGATTGCTGATCCTGAAGAGGTGATCAAGGAAGGCTCGGTTTTGTGGGACGTCTTCAGAAAGTTCTACGAGCTGGGCTACCACTGCCAGGGGTTGCCGGAGGCCCTTGGCGGTGTCGAGCTCTCCGGCCTTGAGCGCCACATCGTGGCCGAGGAGATCGGCTGGGGAAGCGCTGATCTGGCCATCACCCTGGGAGTCGCGCCCTTCCCGTTTGCGTTCACCGCCACCTTTGCGGAGCTGACCGGGAACCGGCGGGCTGTGGAGGAGATCGTCGTTCCCTTTGTCCAGGACAAGGAGGCGAAATACATCGGCTGCTGGGCTATCACCGAGCCCCAGCACGGGTCCGACTCCCTGTTCTTGGGGACGGAGCAGTTTCGCGACCCGCGTGTGGCGTTCGACGTAGGCGCCAGGCCTGACGGCGACGACTGGGTCATCAACGGCCAGAAGTCAGCGTGGGTGTCCAATGCCACCATCGCCAGCCATGCCTTGACCTTCGTGGCCATCGACCCTTCGCAGGGCATGGCCGGAAGCGGAGTGGCGGTCATCCCCTTAGACCTTCCCGGCGTGTCCAAAGGCCGGCCGCTGAACAAACTGGGGCAGCGCGCTCTCAATCAGGGAGAGATATTCTTTGACGATGTGAGGATACCCAAGCACTACATGCTGGTTGAGCCGCCCATCTATCCCATGGTGATCGACATGGTCCTTGGGTTTGCCAACTCCGGCATGGGGGCCGCCTTCACCGGGGTTGCGCGGGCCGCTTTCGAAGAGGCGCTGGCCTACTGCAAGCAGCGAGTACAGGGCGGCAAGCCCATCTGCGAACATCAACTGGTCCAGATGAAGCTGTTCGACATGTTCATCAAGGTGGAATCAGCCAGGGCCCTATCGCGGGCCGTCATGATCTATAATGCCACCACGTTGCCGCCAGTCACCCACTATTCCATTGCCGCCAAGGTCTACTGCACGAACGTCGCTTTTGAGGTGGCCAGCGACGCGGTCCAGCTGTTCGGGGGAATGGGGCTATCCAAGGAGCTACTGGTAGAGAAGCTGTTCAGAGACGCCCGCGCCTCCCTGATCGAAGATGGCACTAACGAGGTGCTTTCCCTGACCGGAGCCAATCAGCTTATCAGCAAGTACTGACCGGATGCCCCTCCAGGGCAGGCCTCGTTTGGCTGGCTTGGAGATAGCGCGTTTCCACCTGCCCTGATGGGACAACCGGAAAGCAGCAAAAAGGTACATGTCGCGAGGATCCGAGGAGGAACAGGTTTAGTGAAGCGAATAGCGGTGGCACTAGTGCTGGCTTCTTTCCTGACGCTGCTGGCTATAGCCTGTGGGGAAGGTTCCAAGAGCGGCCTTCTTGCGCCTGGCCCTGCTGGCGAGACGGTGTTCAGGGTGGAGATAAGCAACAGCTCCTTTTCCCCCAGCAAGCTCACTGTAAGGGCGGGAGTAGACTACATACTCGAACTACGCAACCGGGGTGGAGAGACTGGCAATCTGCGGATAGCGGGCGTCGACAATGAGTACGATACCGACGACGATTTCGCATCTGCCGACGTGAAGCCCGGCAAGACCGTCAGCCTGAAGTTCCGAATCGACGAGCCGGGCATTTACGATTTTCGCTCCGACTCTCAGCCCTTCGCCATGATGGGCACCCTCACCGTATGGGAGTCCCCTCCGATTGCCACCCTTGTGCCTGCTACCCCCAGTCCGACAGCAGAGGCTGAGTCGCCGACCCCCAGCCCGGCGGCGGAGGCTGAATCGCCGACCCCAGAGTCCACCCCGGCCGGTCAGTGATGGAATGAGTGCAGGAGAAGGCAGCAAGGAACTGGTAGAGCGCATGCTGGCCGGCGATACGCTGGCCCTGCCTCGGCTTATCAGCCTGGTGGAGGCAGATAGCGAGGCGGTGGTGGATATCATGCGCCGGATCGGCCCGCACACCGGGCGCGCCTACTGCATAGGGATCACCGGGCCGCCAGGGACGGGTAAGAGCACCCTGGTGGACAGGATCACCGCCGTCCTGCGTGAGAGAGAGCTATCGGTGGGCATTGTGGCCGTCGACCCCTCCAGCCCCTTCTCCGGTGGTGCCATCCTGGGCGACCGCATCCGCATGCAGCAGCACTATCTGGACCCGGGCGTATTCATCCGCAGCATGGCCACTCGCGGCAGCCACGGCGGTCTGCCCGTCACCGTTCAGGGGGTCATCAAGCTGCTCGATGCCAGCGGCCGCGACGTGATCGTGGTGGAGACGGTGGGCGTTGGCCAGACCGAGCTGGACGTGGTCAATGCCACCGATATCGTCATTGTCGTGCTCACCCCCGAGTCTGGCGACGCCGTCCAGGCCATGAAGGCGGGTCTGTTCGAGATCGCCGACCTGTTTGCCATCAACAAGGCCGACCGCGAGGGGGCTCCCCGGATGAAGGCCGAGCTGGAGACGTTTGTGGCCATGAAGCCGGGCGAGCCCATCCCCGTTGTGCTTACCCAGGCGCACCGGGGCATTGGCATCGATGAGCTGTACGGGGAAGTGGAGCGTCGGCGCCGCGTCCAGGAGGAGGACGGCGAACTGGAGAGGCGTCGCCGTCAGCGCCGCCGCGAGGAGTTCCTGGAGATGCTTCAGCGCA
>CAZXAF010000140.1:0-4562 GCA_964638905.1 uncultured Dehalococcoidia bacterium | reverse complement strand
AGCGTCACGCCGCCCAGGCGGGCGGTCCCGTGGCCTTCAACCTCGTAGGCCGCCGCGTGGAGGACTTCACCAGCGCCCTCAGCGCCGATGACCGCCAGTTCCTGGCCTTCACCGTGCCTACCACTGAGAGCGCCGCCGAGATGTGCGTCCTCCGGGGGGCCTGGGAGCGCAAGGACCGCGCTCGCGTCCTACGCTTCATGGAATCGGCGACGCCTGCCCTCACCCTCATCCTGGAACACCTCCTCAACGCCAATCGCAGCCAGCGCCTGGGCGAGCAACTGCGCACCCTCGCCAACGCCGCCCAGATGCTCACCCGATCAGAGGATGTGAAAGCGGCCCTAAGAGTCCTGGCCACCGCTGTCTCCGCGTCCACCGGTTTCGAGTATTTGGTGAACATCGACCTGTACGACGCCGCCACCAACCGCTTCTTCCTGCGCGTCCTGAGCGAACAACGCTATACCGGCGGGACCCTGGGCCAGATCTGGGGGGCTGGCTTGAACCCAGACCAACCGGACCCCTGGAACGTGGATGTGATGACCACTCTAAGACCCGTGTTGAGACCTGACATGCAGAACGATCCAGTGTATCCAGAACACGTGCGGAAGTTCTTCGCTCAGAGCCTCCTGAGGTCTACAGCGGACTTTCCTCTACTGTTTCAGGACGAGTTCCTGGGGACGATGGCCTTCGTCTCTTTCAAGCCTCGCACCTTCCCTCCGGACGAGGTCAGCCTACTCCAGGGCCTTGTCTCCCAGGTGGCGATGGCCCTCAAGGCACTGCGGATGCACAAGGAAGTGCAGCGCTATGCCCAGGAGCTCAAGAGATCAGCCGATGAATACATCGCTACCACCAACCTGACGGGCGACATCATTTGCAGGCTGGACGAGCACGGCGACTGGACCTTCCTCAACGACGGCGCCTGCCAATTCTATGGCCGACCGCGAGAGGAACTCCTGGGTACCGACTCCAGGGCCTTCCTCCATCCCGACGACCTGGAGCCGACTGACCAGGCCATCCGACAGATGAGAGCAAAGAGGGCACTGACAACGGGGTTTGTTAACCGCCAGGTCACACCGATGGGAACCAGGGTGGTCGAATGGAACGGCTATCCCCTGTTCGATGAGGACGGCCAGTACACCGCAATGCAGATCACCGGCCGCGACATCACCGAACGCAAGCAGATGGAAGAGGCGCTGCGCGAGAGCGAAGAACGATTCCGGTCTCTGAGCGCGTCGGCGCCTATCGGAGTCTTTTTGACAGATCTCCAGGGTGATTGCGTTTACGCTAACCCGTGCCTGCAGGCTATCTCCGGGCTGCCGCTCGAACAAAGCCTGGGATACGACTGGAGCAAGGTGATCCACCCGGACGACCGCGGGACGGTAGTGGAAGCCGCGTCCAGAGCGACACGTCAGGCCGGGGAGTTGTCGCTGGAATTCCGCATACTCACGCCCAAAGGCAAGTTGCGTTGGGTACATCTGCACAGCAGCCCGGTGTCCTCTACGCAGGGTGAGCAAATGGGCCGCGTCGGTACCATGGAGGATACCACCGAACGCAAGCAGATGGAGGACGCGCTCCGGGACAGCGAAGAGCGATACCGGGATCTGTTTGAGAACGCCAGTGACCTTGTCCAGAGTGTCGCACAGGACGGGGCCTTCGTGTATGTCAACCGTGCCTGGCAACAGGCCCTCGGATATAGCAAGGATGAAATCGCTGCCCTCTCCTTGTTCGACATCATTCACCCCGACAGCAAAGCGCCCTGCATCAAGCTGTTCCAGCGTGTGATGGCCGGAGAAAAGGTTGACCACATTGAGGCCATGTTCCTGACCAAGGACGGCAGAACTATCTGGGTTGAGGGAAGCGCCAGTTGTCGGTTCGAAGACGGAAAGCCTGTAGCAACGCGCGGCATCTTCCACGACATCACCGAGCGCAAGAAGGCGGAGGGGGCCCTGCGGGAGGCAAAGGAGTTCTCAGACGGGCTCATCACCTCGATGCAGGACGGGTGCTCCGTGCTGGATAGTCGCGGCGTCCATCTTGATGCCAACCCCGCTTTTTGTCAGATGACCGGCTTCTCAAGAGAAGAGCTCATCGGAGCCGGGCCGCCGCACCCCTATTGGCCACCGGAGGCGTACGAAGAGATAGAGAGAGCCTTCCGGAAGACCCTGGGCGGCCGATTCGCTGCCTTTGAACTCACGTTCATGCGAAAAAACGGTGAGCGGTTTCCAGTGATAGTCAGCCCCTCCCGGATAAGGGACAGTCAAGGAAACGTAGTCAGCTACTTCGCCACGGTCAAGGACATCACCGGGCGCAAGCGGGCGGAGGAGGAGCGAGAGAAAGCCCTGCACGACGCGAGAGAGCGAATGAAAGAGCTGGCTTGCATGTACCGGGTGGCCGATTTGAGCCAGACGATCGAGACAATGGCGGCGCTCTTACAAGGCGCTGTCACAGTCATTCCTTCTGGCTGGCAGTATCCCGAGATCACACGCGCCAAGCTGTCCTTCGATGGCCAGGAGTACATCTCAGAGCCCTTCGAGGAAACCCCCTGGAAGCTGTCAAGCAACATCGCCATCCGCGGGGAGAAACGCGGAGCTGTGGAAGTCTACTACCTGGAGGAACGTCCCGAGCGAGACGAAGGGCCGTTCATGCAAGAAGAACGCGATCTCATCGACGGGCTCGCCCGCATCTTGAGCGAAGCCGCCGAGCGCAAGCAAGCGGAGGAAACGCTACGGGAATCAGAAGCCAGGTACAAGGCGCTGTTCGCAGGCGCCCCAGACGGAATGCTCGTGGCCGACTCGCAAACGAGGCAATTCCGCTATGCCAACCCAGCCATGTGCATGATGTTCGGATACACTGAAGAAGAGTTCTTGCGGATAGGCGTGGCGGACATTCACCCAAAGGAGTCCTTAGATCACGCGCTGGCCGACTTCGAGGCCCAAGCGCGGGGTGAAAAGCGGTTGGCGCCTGGCCTTCCGTGCCTGCGGAAAGACGGCACGTTATTTTACGCTGACATCCGCAGCATTACGATAGTCTTAGACGGTCGTAAGTGCAGTGTGGGCATTTTCAGCGACGTCACTGAGCGCAAGCGGATGGAGGAGGAGCGAGAGCGGCTAAACGCCGAGCTAGAGGTGAGAGCCATCACCGACGGCCTCACCGGCCTCTACAACCATGCCCACTTCTTCCAGCGCCTGGCTGAGGAGATAGAGCGCTCCAAGCGCTACGGGCGGGGCGTCGCCGTCGTGATGATGGATGTCGACGATTTCAAGCGCTACAACGACTCCCGCGGCCACCAGGCGGGTGACGCGGCCCTGCGCCTCATTGCCGACTGCGTCCGCACGCGTCTGCGCCGCTCAGACATCGCCTTCCGCTACGGAGGCGATGAGTTTGCCGCGATACTGCTGCATGCCGACTCATCGAGAGCGCGGGCTATCGCCAAACGCATAGACCGTCTCGTCACCAGACGGCTCGAGGAGGCGAATGACCCCGCTGCGGCGTGGCTGGGCCTCAGCGCCGGCGTAGCCTGCTTCCCCGACGACGCAACAAGCACGGACGACCTCGTGAAGGTAGCAGACGCCGCCCTGTACGACGCCAAGCGGATAGCACAGGCTCGCACCGCCATCGAGCAGGCACAGGCTGTCGAGCCAGCGGCCTCGCCATCCGAGGTCCTAGACCAGGAGCCTCCAAGAGTGCTCTCTGTTGCGGCCGAGGAACTGGGCGCCACTCTTCAGGAACTCAGCGTGCATGGCGCTCTTTCCGATCTAGACCTGCGCACTGTCGCCGCCGTGGCGACAGCAGCCGAGATCAAGGACTCATACATCCGCGACCACCAGCAGCGGGCCAGCCAGTGGGCGGCGGCCCTCGCCAAGGAGATGGGCCTTCCCCCAGAACAGGTGCAGGACATCAGGACTGCCGGCTTTCTGCACGACCTGGGCAAGGTCAGCATCAGCGAGCACATCCTCAATAAGCCCGGCAAGCTGACCGAAGAAGAGTACGCCCAGATCAAAGAACACTCCGCACTGGGGGCGATGATCGTTGCTCACGTCGAGGGCTTGCAGCGCCTGGTGACGATAGTCCGCCACCACCACGAGCGCTTTGACGGCAAGGGCTACCCCGACGGCCTCGCTGGCGAAGACATCCCCCTGGAGGCCCGCATCCTGAGCGTGGTGGACGTGTTCGACGCCATGACGCACGAGCGTTCCTACCGAAAGGCCCTCAGCAGGGCGGAAGCCATCGGCGAGCTACAGCGCGGTGCCGGCACCCAGTTTGATCCCGTGGTGGTAAAGGCGTTTCTAGCGTTGCTGGAAAAGCGAGGCGATGAGCTGGCATGTCCCGTACACGCAGCGAGCAAAGACAGGCATCTGGTGGCTGCCAGAGTGCCGACCCGGGGAAAAGGGATAAGGGCGGCCGCCCCTCCTAGTTGAGCAGTTCTTCCCTGAACGCCCGCACGCCCGCCTCCGTGCGGCAGGCAGCGCGCCGACGCGGGCGGTCGGCTTTCTGGCTAGGGGCTGGTGGTGGACTGCCGGGATATCGCCGAGAGGGACTGTTCACACGCCAGGCTGACGGCCTGAGGC
>CAZXAF010000139.1:0-4579 GCA_964638905.1 uncultured Dehalococcoidia bacterium | reverse complement strand
GGATGCGATGGCCGCGCCCGTGGCGAGGCAGGAAGGCCACTCGCACGCCGTCCAGCGTGCCGATGACGATGGCGTCGCTGGGCGGGCCGAAGGGCGTCCATTCGATGCGGACCTCCTCCATATCGGTCAGGCCCATCTGGTAGAAGCCGCTGCCGCCGATGATCGCCACCCGCGCTTCAGGCATGGCGAACCCCTTCCTGCTGGAAGAGCTGCGACAGGGCCTCGGCGTAGGGCTCCCGCGCGATGCCCCGCTCGGTGATGATCGCCGAGATGTAGCGATGGGGGGTGACGTCGAAGGCGGGGTTCAGCGCCTCGATGCCTGCGGGAGCGACCGCTGCGCCGGCGAAGGTGGTCACCTCTTCCGGCGGGCGCTCCTCGATCGGTATCTGGTCGCCGCTGGCGCTGCTCAGGTCGATGGTGCTGGTGGGCGCTGCTACGTAGAAGGGTATGGCGTGCTCCTTGGCCAGGACGGCCAGGTTGTAGGTGCCGATCTTGTTGGCCACGTCGCCGTTGGCGGCAATACGGTCAGCGCCGACGATGACACAGCCGATGGCCTGAGGGCAGCGCATGAGGAAGCCGACGGCGCCCTCGACGATGAGGGTGGCGGGAATGCCATCGCGGGCCAGCTCCCAGGCGGTGAGGCGCGCTCCCTGGAGGAGGGGTCGCGTCTCGCTGGCGTAGACGCGCGAGAGCTTGCCCTGCGCCCAGGCGGCGCGGATGACGCCGAGGGCGGTGCCATAGCCGCCGGTGGCTAAAGAGCCGGTGTTGCAGTGGGTGAGGACGGCAGAGCCGGCGGGGATGAACTGAGCGCCGTGCTCGCCGAGCCTGCGGTCGGCGTCGGTGTTCTCCTGGTGGATGCGCAAGGCTTCGGCCACCAGTGCCTCGCGGGCCGTCTGGGGATCGGCAGCGGCCTCCGCGGCCACTGTCATGCGCTTGAGGGCCCAGGGGAGATTGACGGCGGTGGGGCGGGTAGCCGATAGATCGCCGGCAACCTGGCGCAGTCGGGCCAGGAAGTCCTGCATGTTCGAGGCTTCGATATGCCGAGCGCCGAGAGCCATCCCGTAGGCGGCGGCGATGCCGATGAGGGGGGCGCCTCGCACTCGCATCTCCCGGATGGCCGCCGCTATCTGCTGGTAGTCCTCCAGGTCCAGATACACTTCCTCCCGGGGGAGGCGGGTCTGATCCAGGAGGCGGACTCTACCGTCTATCCACTCGATAGCCTTCACGCCTTGCAAGTTATGCTCTCACCTTCGGCGGGACATAACAAAAAACCTCTCGTGGTGTGAGAAGTTCTTTTCGTCTACCCGCTCTCATCTTTCCCTTCGGTGCAGCCGAAGGGTCGGACTTGGCACCGTGTCCGGCTCTAGCAAACCGCTCTGGCGCGGACCGGTTGCCGGGTTTCCTTGGGCCGTTCCCTCCACCACTCGCGATAAGAGCGTCTTCAGCCCGTATTCGATTTCCTAATTGATGTTAGCCCAGCGGTCTGACAGGTGTCAAGCTATTCCGATAGGGGCGCTTCCTCGACATCGAGGTCGTCCAGGCGCCAGCCCTCCTGGCTCTGGATGAGCTCATAGGTCACGCGAAACCGCCGCTGGACCAGGTCCGGCCCCTCACGGCTGAAGGCGATGATGACCACCTGTACGTATGTCCGGTCGTCTTCTTGGCTGGGCGCCAGCATCTCCTCCACTTCGGCACCGACGGAGCTGCGGAAGCCGTTCACGAAATCCGGCCAGGGCTGGAGCTTCTGGCGATCAAGCGACAGGAGGGCGTAGGCCTCGCTGAATAGCTGGCGGGTGGCCTCCAGCTTTCGGCGGGCGGCTGCCAGTGCGGTCTCGCTGTTGTCGGCGGCGACCTGCTGCAGCACTTCTTCGGAGATCGGTTCGTCGTCGCCGGTCAGCCATTGCCAGGCGAAGAAGCGCTGGAGGTCTTGCCAGGGCTCGGCGGTGGCGGTGGCGGCTTCTACAGCCGCCAGATAGTCCAGGACGGCCTGGGTGGGCAGATTGGCCGAGTCGCCCTCCAGGGGCGGCGCTACTCGCTGCCAGTGGAGGCCGGAGCCCGTCCAGCGGAAGGTGAGATAGAGTGTGGCGCCGATGCCATCGGCGAGGCCGCTGTCCAGAAGGACCAATTCTTCCAGGCCGTCGTTGTCGGTGTCCACCGACAGGGCGGGCGACATGAGACCTTCGGGCGCCAGGTTGTCGAGTCCCTGGCGGAAGGGGCGG
This sequence comes from uncultured Dehalococcoidia bacterium, assembly GCA_964638905.1. Lineage (GTDB taxonomy): Bacteria > Chloroflexota > Dehalococcoidia > SM23-28-2 > SM23-28-2 > SM23-28-2. The sequence continues at coordinate 2,360 of CAZXAF010000139.1, read as the reverse complement.
CGGCCATCCGCCAGAGCCGGCGCGGCCTCCAGGAATTCAGCCGCTGAGGAATCGAGAAGGGTCAGGCCGGCCAGGGTGGGCCGATCGCGGCTGTCCAGCTCGATGAGGGCCATGAACAGCCCCTCCGGCAGGTCCAGGACCTGCGACTGGGACGGCGCTCCCTCGCCTGTAGCTGTGTCGTCGAGGTGGAGGAAGGCGGCCAGTTGAGGCCGATCGCGGCGGGTGAAGTGATCGATGAGGTAGCCCATTGGCTCGATCTGCCAGGAGGGATCGTCTTCTGGGACGTAGACGGTGAGTCCCTCGCTGGGGGATAGTGGCGTCAGGGCGACGCCGGGGAAGGGCAGGGCGAGGAGGGCGTCGGTGGATAGCTCCTCTAGCTGCTGGCGGGCTTGGGCCTCCAGCGACGGCGTAGGGGATGGCGTCGCTTTGTCCCCCTCGCCCTGGCAGGCGGCAAGGGCAGCGACGAACGCCAGGACAAGAAGGGCTGCTAGCGTTTTTCCGCGCATAAACACCGGGACCCTGGTTGGCTACTGCCGGCCTACTTCTCTAGCTAGAAGGCCTCTGGAAATTAGTATAGACCAGGATGAGGCCGAAGGGGGAGTGGCACTGCTGGCGGCGTGATTGGTTCACCACGGGTGGGTGAATTCCCTAACCCTGCGGGATAAATCCCGCAGCACCAAAATTTTGACTCGGGCAAGCCGCGGGTTTCTCCGCCAGAGGCGGAGTCCGCAAGGCGGACAACCCGCGGGATGATCCGAAAACCGTTGTCCACCAAGAATGAACCGCTCACGTGGCTGCCAGCGAGCGGAGAGGGCTCTCCTTGACCGGCTTTGTTGGCGACGGCTACAATGGAATCGTGCTTCCCCTCAAGTTGTCTTCCAGAGGATAACCCCAGCTATGAGTCGCCTCGATGGTCTGAAGAAGAGAGCGGTAGAAGAGATAGACGCCCATCGCGACCAGTTCATCGAACTCAGCCTGCTCATCCACGCCAATCCGGAGACGGCCTTTCAGGAGGCGAAGGCGGCTGGCTGGCTGAGCGATTACCTGGAGGCGGAGGGATTCGCCGTGGAGCGAGGCATCTGCCGGCTGGATACCGCATTCCGCGCCATCTACGGCGATGGGCGGCCGCGATTAGCCTTCATCGCTGAGTACGATGCCCTGGCGGGCCTCGGCCACGGCTGCGGCCACAACATCATCGCTGCCGCTTCGCTGGGGGCGGCCGTCGCCATTAAGGCCATCATTCCGGAGACGGGAGGGACGGTGGAGGTCATCGGCACGCCGGCCGAGGAGGCGGCGGGGGGAAAGGTGTTCATGGCCAGTCGGGGCGCCTTCGACGACCTGGACGTGGCCATGCTGGTGCATCCGGGCAATCGCGACGCGGCGGTGACCTACGCCCTGGCCTGTCTTGAGCTGAACGTGCAGTACTTCGGGAGGGCAGCGCATGCCGCCGCTCGCCCCGAAGCGGGGGTCAATGCTCTGGATGCCCTGGTCATCGCCTACAACAGCGTCAGCGCCCTCCGTCAGCACATCCGCGATTCCGCGCGCATTCACGGCATCATCACCGACGGCGGGCAGGCAGTGAACGTCGTGCCGGAGCGGTCGGCGGGCTCCTTCCTGCTCAGGGCCGAGGATGACGATTACCTGGAGGAGTTGAAGGAGAAGGTGCTAGCATGCTTTCGGGCGGGGGCGGAAGCCACCGGCGCCCGCCTGGAGTATCGCTGGGGGGAGGAGGCCCGCTATCGGGCCATGCGCAGCAATCTTGCGCTGGCCGAGGCCTTTCGCTGCAACATGGAGGCCCTCGGCCGGCAGGTGCAGGAATCGGACAGCCGCCGCTCGCTGGGCAGCACGGACATGGGGAACGTCAGCGTGTTGGTGCCGGCCATTCATCCCACGGTGGCCATCGCGCCGCCGGATATATCCGTCCACACCCCCGAGTTCCGGGACATCGCGGCGTCGGAGGCCGGTCACCGCGGCCTTCTGGACGCGGCCAAGGCCATGGCGATGACGGCGGTGGACGTGCTGCTGGACGCCGACCTCCGCCGCCGGATCGAGGAGGAGTTCCATGGCGGCGAGTGAGCCGGTGATCGCCCTGGACGCCATGGGCGGCGATTACGCTCCTCAGGAGATCGTGAAGGGGGCAGTGCTGGCCGCTCGCGAGCTGGGGGTGCGGGTGGCCCTGGTGGGGCCGCCGTCCCTGGTGGAGGAGGAGCTGGCGAAAGAGGGGCCGCGGCCGGAGGGCATTCGCCTGGTGGAGGCCAGCGAGGTCATCGCCATGGACGAGCATCCCGCCAAGGCCGCTCGTCACAAGAAGGATTCCTCCATCGTCGTAGGGCTGAAGCTGCTCAAGCAGGGAGAGGCCG
>CAZXAF010000138.1:0-4584 GCA_964638905.1 uncultured Dehalococcoidia bacterium | reverse complement strand
TCAACGTAGTCGCCGTCGTCGTCGACGCCTTCGTTGTCGCCGTCCTCGTCGACGTTGCCGTCGCCGTCATCGTCGCACCACCAGGCCTGCTCGCCAGGGTCGCCAGGAACACCGCAGTCGAGCACTTCGTGGCACGGACCCTGGTCGACGATGATGCCGACCCCGTCTATGATGAACGTTCCGGCCGGAGTGTTATCGCCCACCGTGTCGGTGCGGATGACGTGGTCCTGGCCGACCAGGTTGGTGCAGTCATGCCTCGGCTCGATGAAGGTAGGTACGGCCGTGCCGCCTGCAGCCCATGTGGTATCCGGGCAATAAGGGTTGCCGGGGAATACGCTGCCGTCAGGATTGAGATGTACCAATCCTACGGTTGAATTAGCACCGGCCGTCTGGCTGGCTGCCCATAAGCCGCCCAGCACGGCCAGCGCTACAGCGAAAGCGCTCACTAGCCCTAGGGCCGTGAGGCGCTTACGCGTGCTTAAGAGCCTACTCATAGCTCACCCCACTTTCAGGAATGTGCGCCCAAGAGCACACAACAATAAACCAGTTGTCCTTCGGCCTTAGGCCGAAGGCAACTGGTCCACTTCCCACTTCACCGCTGATTTGCTTGTAGCCCCTCTGCCCCAAGGGGCAGATGAGCCACGCTTCCGGTGCGGTCATTCGCTACCTTACTCTGAGATCCCCTTCCGTCAGGCGTCGGGTAACACCTCCGCTACCACCACCATCTTCGAACCACCAGTGCCTGACTCTATCGAACCACCTTAGCTTTTGTCAAGAGGCCGGGGCGCAAATAGTCTGCATCTGTCAACTGATTAAAACGCCTGAGGGTCAGCAAAGGTTAACTAATATTCTTTCGGCTGGTGGGTCACAGTGGTCGGCTCTGCCGCGGGTCGTCAGGCAAATGCGGGTCGTCAGGCAGATGCGGGTCTTCGGGCAAAGGCTGGGAAAGTTAACCTTATTGTTGAAGCGGGCGTTCTATACAATGGCGGTGATATGGGGTATGATGGCGGCGTAGCCAGCCTGGCCGCTAAGGGTGGCGGATGCAGGAGGGAAGACCGCTTGTACCCCGGCTCTGAGGCCCAGGGCGAGCGCCTGTTGGTAGACGCCGCTAGGGTCGGTGACGAGAAAGCCATCGCCGAGTTATATAACAAATACTTCCCGCGCGTCTATCGCTATATGCTGGTTCGCACCGGCAACGTGGGTGACGCCGAGGACCTGACGGAAGAGGTTTTCATCCGTGTTCTGGATGCTCTGGAGCGGTTCGAGTGGCGGGAGGTGCCGTTCTCGGCTTGGCTCTTTCGCATCGCCCACAACGCTGTGGTCAGCCATCAGCGACGGGATGGCGCTCGGGGGAGACTCTGTCCCCTGTCGCCAAGCTTGCCGGTGGGCACACAGGGGCCGGAGGAGGCGGTGGAGGCGCGTCTGGCTCTGGACGAGGTGATGGAGGCGACTCGCAAGCTCCCGGAGGCCCAGCGAAAGGTGATAGCCCTCCGCTTCGGAGGGGGGCTGTCGGTGGCGGAGACGGCACGGGCCCTGGGGAAGAGCGGGGGCAACGTGAAGGTCATACAGCATAAGGCAATCGTCAAGCTGAGAGAGATGCTGTTGGGCAAGAGGCCCGAAGGTTATGAAGAGAAGGTTTGAGGAAACACTGGAGGAGTGCCTGGCGGCGCTGGCGAGCGGCCAGAGCACGGTGGGGGAGTGCCTGGCTCTCCACCCGGGGCTGGCGGCGGAGCTGGAGCCTCTGCTGCATACAGCTCGTAGCTTCCAGAGAGCCTATGAGGTTGACCCCTCGCCGCTCTACGCGCAGGCAGCTCGCGAGCGCTTCCTGTCTGCCATGTCCGCCCGCCGCCAGAGGCGGCTAACCGCGCGACCGGCCAGGCCCTTCTGGCGCTGGGCCCCTGCCGCGCTGGGCAGCGCTGCCCTGGTAACCTTCGCGGTGTGGGCGGGCGCCCTTGCCGTGAGTGGAGGCGGCGGTTCTCAAGAGGTATCCATCTTTGTTGACAAGATAGTGCCGACCAGCACGCCGGCGCCTGTGGTGAGCGATATCCAGGGGAAAGTGGAGAGAATTAGGGGCCAATTGAAGGAAATCCAAACGGAGGCGGAGAAAGGGCCCGTCGAGCCAGCCGTTATCCAGCATATCCAGCAAATGAAGGAGGACACGGCGGCGCTGGTGGACAGCCTTGATCAGCCTGAGGGGCTGGAGCTGGATGACGTCTCCCAGATCGACGCGGTGCTTGCCGATCAGGAGGAGGTTCTCAGCAAGGTGAAGGAGAGCGTGTCGCCTGAGGCAGCTGAGGACGTGGACGACCTAATAGAGATAGCTGGGAAAGGACGAGCCAAGGTTCAGCAAATACTGCTGCCTACTCCCACCGCGGTGCCATCCGCCACACCGACCGCTGCCCCGTCGCCGACGGCGACCCCCAGCGCGACGCCGACGCCAACCGTCACACCTGAAGAGAGCCCTACGGCCACCGCCACTCCGTCTGAAACTGTGACGCCGGAGGAAACCCCAACCGAGGAGATACCGGAGACCGCACCTTCGCCCACCCCAGAGGCTGGCGAAGAGGCCGGCCTTTCAGCGACCGTTTTTCCTTATCCTTAGGGATTGGCGTTCGGACTGGCCGTCGTCGGGGAGACCTGGCCGGCCGCCTGCAGGATGCGCTGATCCAGCTGCTGTGCCCACTCGAGGGCATCATCCACCGAGGCTAGCGCTGTGGGAGCAGTTGCTCCAATCCGCGCCAGGACGTTTCCCCGCCGAAAGTCTATGACGTGCAGACTTACGGAGACGTCGCGCTTGCCTATCCTCTGGCTGGCGATGGTCACAAAGGCCACTGATTCATCACCGACAATGGGTATTTGCACCGCGGAGGCATCCTCCATTTGCTGGAGGTCCTCTTGCAGCCTCTCTTGGCCAACACGGAAGGCCTCGGCTGCTCCCTTCTCGTCCTGATAGAGGGAGACGGCGCTGAAGACGCGATAGGTACCGCCTAAGAAAGCCTCGGGGTCGCTGGCTGCATACTCCACTTCATAGCCATCGAGGCGACCCCATTCCTCCAGCTGGCTCAAACACTCGTCTCGCTCGGCTTCCCGGACGTTGGCGCAGCTCTCGCTGTTAGTGATGTGCTTGGCACTGCCTTCGACCTCGGCGAAGTCCATCGGCACATCACCGATCTGAAGCGCAACAGCCTCCGGATCCTCGATCAGGATCGCTTCCTCCTGGCTGTCACCACAGCCAGTGGAGGTCACCACAATCGTCAGTAGGGGGAAGAACAGGGTCGTGAGCAGAAGGATCAAGCGCATAGTTCCATGCCTGCCCAATAGTGCCTTGGGCGTAACGCCTGTGTCAAGCTAGGGACGCCTTGGGTAATTGACAGTCGTATTTGGCGTTCCTAGAATGGGTGACAGGATGGGTGACGAAGGAGAAGACGTCAGCGGTGGCAGTAGTCGGGAGGTTGTGAGCCTATCCCAGGTTGCTGCCCTTTTCCTGTCTGGTCTGGCTTCCGAAGTGCGCCAGGAGAGCCAGGGTGAGGTCTATCGCTTTGTCCGCTGGTACGGGGCGGACCGCCCTGTGAGCGATCTGCGTGGCCATGACGTCGCCCTCTATGCTGAATCCCTGGGCGCCGCTACAGCCGATGTCCTCCGTCGCGCAGAGGCCCTTCGTTCTTTTCTGACCTTCGCCAAGAAGGAGCGCCTGACGACCAGCAATCTGTCCACTCACTTGCGCCTGCGCAAGAGCCCTCAAGGCGCTGAGGGCGGTCGGGCTGTGGCGGTCACGCCGTCCCAACTGACGGCCGATGGACATGCCTCCCTCAGCGCTGAGCTAGAGTCTCTGAAGGCTCAGCGGCCTCGCATCGCCGAGGAGCTGCGGCGAGCGATGGTTGATAAGGATTTTCGCGAGAACGCGCCTCTGGATGCTACGCGCGAGCAGCAGGCGCACATAGAGGCGCGCATTCGCCAACTGGAAGCCCTCTTGAAAAATGCGGAGGTGTACAGGGGTAAAGCGGCTCCAGGTGCCAAGACTCACCTGGGCAGCACCGTTATTCTGCACAATCTTACGTCGGGGTCAACGGTACGCTACACTCTGGTAAGCCCCAGCGAGGTTAGCCCAACCGAAGGCAAGATCTCCATCGCCTCGCCGGTGGGCAAGGCAATCCTGAATCGCGCCATAGGCGAGGAAGTGGAGGTCTCCGTACCTGCCGGTCGCCTCCACTTCCGAATCGAAGAGATAGAGGGTTAACTTCTCGACTACTTCGCCTTGCTTCCGCGAACCTATTGCTGGCTTTCGGCTACCACCTGTTCACCTGGCTGTACGACACGCTACCCCCACGACGCTATATCTTACCGGGTTCCCCCGCGTGCCGTCGTGGATGCGCGTTTGTCGGTCAGCCGGATGGTCTGTCCTCAGGCTTTGGAACTCTCCGAAGCGATGTCCTCCAGCATCTTGGTGGTGAGGGACTTGGGTCGCTCGATGGGATAGGCAAGAGCGCGGTCCCAGGTGATGTTGGCGAGCACACCGATGGCCCGGCCGACACCAAACAGCACCGTGTAGAAGTCCCACTCGGTCAGGCCGTAGTACCACTGGAT
>CAZXAF010000137.1:0-4604 GCA_964638905.1 uncultured Dehalococcoidia bacterium | reverse complement strand
TGGCCCAGGCCGATGACGTTGAAGATGGGGAAGAGGGAGAACCAGTTGGCGAACAGAACGAAGAAGAAGATGGTGGCCACCACCGGGAAGAAGCGACGACCGGTCTTTTCGCCGGCGATGCTCACCACCAGATTGTAGAAGGCCTCGATAATGGCCTCCAGCAGGTTCTGGGCGCCGCGCGGAACGAGTTCCCAGCGTCGGCTGGCCAGGAACACCAGGCCGATCATCAGAGCCACCACCAGCCAGGAGGTGATCATGGTGTTGGTGATGTTGATCTTCCAGAAGGAGTAGAGGGTCTCGGGCTTGATCTGGATATGGGGAGTAGGGCCTCGTAGGAAGACGAAGCCCGCCAGAATCAGGATGAGCAGGCCAACGATGACCAGTCGGAGCCTGATGCCCTTCATCGGTCATCTCCTTGCCGTGGCCGGCGCAGATTCAGCCCCTCGAGCAGCATGAAATAGCCCCCGAAGAAAGCCAGGGCAAGGCCCAGGAAGAGCCCCAAGAGGGTGAAAATATGGTCTCTCTCCACTTGTCGGTCGAGCAGTACGCCGCCGACGATGCCAACGACTATGCAGAGGGCGAAGTACCAGCCAATCCCCAATAACCTGACGGCTGATGGCAGCCTGCCCATCTTGGCTCCTTGGCCCCATCGCAGCAGAAACGTGCCCGCTGGCGATGGGGAAACAGGGTTCGACCGGTGGATTGTGAATCTCAGGTATTGCCGCCGCTATTGCACCCTTGTCCTGCCTGGCCTACCCCGACAAAAAGCCCCAAGCAACCGAGGGGCCTGGGGCCTCTGTGGGCTCTCGAAAGCAGTGCCCCCTATGAGGTACGCTTATCGAAGTCGTCCATATCCAGGCTTTCGATCACATCGCGAAAGGGGGAGAGCTTCTCCAACTCCTCTGGCTTCACCTGGGTATGGGGCTCAGTCCCTTTCACCTTTTCCTCAGCGTCCTCCTGGTCCAGGCGAACGCCTGCCTTATCCAGCACCGTCTCCTCAGCGAAGATCGGCACCTGCACCCGCACGGCCAAAGCGATGGCGTCGCTGGGCCGCGAATCGATCTCCATCGTCCGCCCGTCCACCTCCATGATGATGCGAGCGTAGAAAGTATCGTTGGCTAGGTCGTTGACCACGATGTACTGAATGCTGCCACCGAGGGCATCGATGATGGAGCGGAGGAGGTCGTGGGTGAGGGGCCGCGATACGGCTACGTCCTGGAGACGGACAGCGATGGCATCGGCCTCGGCGGGGCCAATCCAGATGGGCAGGTAGCGATCGGAGTCTTTCTCTTTGAGAATGACCACACGCTGATAGTTCATGAGGCTCACTCGAATGCTCTCGATGACCATCTCGATCACACTACCACCTCCCAGCGCCATGCCAATGCGCCATCATTCTAACTTAGCGCTTTCTCTAGTGTCAATGTCAACAGAAGGCGCCACCCCATCCTGAACAGATACCGTCCGGGCAGGGGCATCCGACCCCGACCGCTCGCTGCGGCGAGTCACCACGATGTTCAGAGCGCCAGCCACCGCCACTCCAAAAGCAACGAGTGCGAGCACAGCGCTTATGCCCAAATAGTCGGTGATGACACCGACGAGGAGAAGGGGCAGGAGGGAGAAGAAGTTGGCGGAGACGATCTGGGTAGTGAAGATGCGTCCCCGCATCTCGGCAGGAGCCCGCTCGTGGAGCACCGTCTGGGCCGGCGCATTGAGCAGAGCGTAGCTCAACCCCAAGGGGAAGGCAAAGAACATGGTGAGGGTCCACAAGAGGCCTTGTCCGCCCACCCCTCCAGGGTCCACCCCCATACGCTCCAGGATAGTGGCCAGGGGCTCCACCAGGGACAGGGCCACCAGGCAGAAACCGATGCCCCCCAGACCTACGGCCACCACCCGCGCCTTGCCGATGGCGTCGGCAAACCAGGGCAGGAAGCGCAGGCCGAGGAGCGCCCCCACGCCGGTGGGAGCGAAGACGAAGGCGGCGTTATCGGCGGATACGCCCAGGGTATCCTTCATGTAGCGGGGGACAAGGACGGCGAACAGAAGGACAAGGGCGCTGCTCAGGGTGAGCTGAACCATGGCCATCACCGAGGCCAGGTCGCCCCGCAGGGCCCTCCAGCTAGCGCGGAAATCCTCGGGGATGCCGCCGAACAGCGGGCCCTCCCAGCGGGTCTCCCTGCGGGCCTGGTCGCCGGGGTGGAGGAAGAAGCTCAGGGAGGCGGCCACCGCAAAGAAGACAGCGCTGAGGATGAACATCCCGTCCCAGTTCGCCGACTTGAGCACCATCGGCGTCAGGAACACGATCCCGGCGAACTGGGCGCTCATAAGGGTGAAGTTGTAGAGGGAGTTGGCACTGATCAGTCGGCTCTTGGGCACCAGCGCTGGGATAAGGGCGACCACTGCCGGGTTGAAGAACTGACTGGCGGTGGCAAACACCAGGTTCACTCCGTAGATGATCCAGACATCGCTGTGGAAGAACAGCAGGAACAGGCAGGTTACGACGCGCACCAGGTTGGTGACCACCAGGACGCTCTCCTTGCGCCAGCGGTCGAGCAATACGGCCACCGGCATGCCCAGGAAGACGGAGGGCAGGATAAAGGAGAAGATCAGCACGGTCATATGGATCGAAGAGCCGGTGAGGTCAAGGACCCGAAGAAGGAGGGTGAACAGAAGGGCATACTGGGCGGTTTGCCCGAGCGCCTGGTTCAGCCATAGAGCGGCGAACCGCCGATCGGCCAGGAGGGCGCGCGTTGTGGTTGTCGGCAGGAGCTGGGGTTCCTCTTCTGCCCCGTACATCACACCGCCCTCGCCAGAGCCTCCACCTGACGACGCCCCCACAAATGACTGTAGACGGCCAACGTCAGCACGGCCGCCGCGACCAGGCTGACGACGATCCTGGCGCTCAGCAGCTCGGCCAGACCGCCCACGATGAACAGGGGAATGATGGACGCTAGGCTCCCCAAGACCATCTGCATGGCGAAGATGCGGCCCAACATGTCGGTGGGCGCCCGTTCATGAAGGACAGCTCGCGCCGCCACGCTCACCAGCGAGAAGGCGAATCCCAGGGGTATCACCAGGCCCATGGCCACGGTCGCCTCCAGAGAGAGCCCCGTCCACTCTATGGCGTCGGTGAAGGTGGAGGCCTGGCCTCTCATCAGATCGGTCAGCTCCTCGACAAAGCCCATGCTTGTGAGGCAGACCAGGAACAGAAGGAAGCCCATCGTCACTACCTGGGCGTTGCCAACTCGCTGACCGAGCCAGGGAGCCAACCGCAATCCGGCAAGGAGTCCGATAGCGGCGGGAGCGAAGACGAAGGCCGCATTGTCCACCCGCGTATCCAGAACATCGCTCAGGTAGTGAGGCAGAACGGCAACCAGCACCAGGATGGCGGTGGTGGCCAGGGTGAGCTGAACGACGGCGGAGAAGATCTTGCTATCGTAGACGATGGTCTGCCAGGCCTTTCTGAACTCCTCGGTCAGGCCGCCAGCGAGCGCCACCGGTCGCTCTCGGCGGTTCGCACCTGCTTCCAGTCCCGATAGGGAGGTGACCACCAGCGCTGCGCCGGCAAAGAGGATGGCGGTGACGATGAACAGAGGCTTCTCGCCCACCGTCTTCATGAGCAGCGGCGCCAGAGCCAGCATGCCCAGGCCCTGAGCCAGTATCGATGTCAGGCCCAGAAGGGCGTTGGCAGAGGCCAGCCGCTCGTAGGGGACGATGGCCGGAACAGTCGCCGACTCGGCAGGAGAGTTGAACTGGGCCACCGTGGAGAAGCCGAGAATCAGGGCATACAGCCGCCAGAGGCTATCGCCCCAGATGAAGAAGGCCACACAGGCCACCGCCCGCAGGCCCTGGCTGAGGAACATTACCAACCGCTTGGGTGAGCGATCGGCAACTACGCCTGCGTAGAGCCCGGCCAGAACTCCGGGCAGGAGGAAGGAGAAGACGAGAAGCCCGCTGTGGATGCTGGAGCCGGTGCGCTCCACGACCACGATCAGCAGGCCGAAGTAGATGGCGTGCTGGGCTATCGAGGAGAGGAGACGAGCGAGGCAGAGGGACACAAAGCGACGGTTCTCTAGGAGAGGGATCGCCTGCACCATCTCGGAGCGCGGCCGGAGGAGCTGCCCTTCTTGCATCAGTATCCTTCGGGCATGGAGGCTGGTGGGCCCGCGGGTGTCTCTTCCTCCCCCCGCACTACGAAGGCCTTGAACCGCTTGCGAAAGACGCCACGATCTAGAAGTACGCGCCTATTGCACTTCAAACAGCGTATGCCGATGTCGGCTCCCAGCCGCACTACCTCCCACTCGAAGCTGCCACAGGGGTGCATCTTCCGCAGGCGAACCACGTCACCCAGACGTATCTCCAGCACCAAGCCCGGTCACCTCACGCCTGCCCTCCCCGCCCTGAGCGGGATGCCAAAGCGGCCTCCCGCTGGCGGTTGATCTCGTCCCGGAGGGTCTGAGCCGCTCGCCGAGCGGCCTGCGCGTAGTCCCTGCCTGACGATGCGTACAGTATCTGGCGGGACGAGTTTATGATAAACCCGCTGCCGCCTTCGTCCAAGGCGTTGCGAACGGCCGCCGCCACGTCGGCGCCCTGAGCGCCCACGC
>CAZXAF010000136.1:0-4609 GCA_964638905.1 uncultured Dehalococcoidia bacterium | reverse complement strand
CCCCCATTTCCCTGCCCGACCCTCGCCTCAAGGGGGAGATGAGCCTGGAGGAGGCGATCCTTGAAAGGCGGTCGCGGCGGAGCTTCGTAGACTCCCCCCTGACTCTGGCGGAGGTCTCCCAGATCCTCTGGGCTGCCCAGGGCATCACCGATGAGACAGGGCTGAGAGCCGCTCCTTCGGCAGGGGCTCTCTACCCCTTGGACGTCTATGTGGTGGTGGGCGAGCGGGGGGTGGAGGAGTTAGAGGAGGGGGTATACCACTACCTCCCCCAGAGCCACTCCTTACAGCTTACCCTGGCAGGTGACGTCCGCCAGACCTTGGCCCGGCTCAGCGTGCAGCAGATGTTTATTGCTCAGGCCCCGCTGAGCTTGCTGATTACCGCCGAGTACGAGCGCACTACCGGGAAGTACGGGGAGCGAGGGGTGCGCTACGTCCACATGGAGGTCGGGCATGTGGGCCAGAACGTCTATCTGCAGGCGGAGGCCCTGGGGCTGGGCACGGTGACCGTCGGGGCTTTCCAGGACGAGGAGATCGCTCGGGCGCTGAACCTTCCCGCCAATTACATGCCGCTCTATGTGATGCCCATCGGCCATCCGCAGTAGTGGCAATGCCGGGGCTGCGCGCCGCCGCGTGCCTGGTGCTCCGGCATGTGCTGTCCTCAGGTAACGGCGACGCCAGGCCGCTGGGGGTGAGACCCCTCGCTACGCTCAGGGTGACAGCCACCTCTGCCGTCATTCTGAGCGAAGCGAAGGATCTAGCGAAGCGAAGAATCTAGCGGAGCGAAGAATCTCAGCCCAGGCGCAGACCCGGCTGGACGTCCAGATCGAGGCCGTGGCGCTGGCCCTGGCGTAGGCGGTAGTAAGCGCAGGAGGCGACCATCGCCGCGTTGTCGGTGCACAGGGAGAGGGGCGGCACCCGCAGCGGCAGGGAGGAGCGCTGGGCCAGCACCTGACGGAGGAGGCTGTTGGCCGCCACACCGCCAGCCAGGAGGATCTCGCTTGCCCTGTTCTCCTGGGCCGCCCGCACGGTCTTGGAAGCGAGGGCGTCCACTACTGCCTCCTGGAAGGCGGCCGCCGTCTCGGGAGTGGGGGGTGTGTCGCCCATTTCCCCCCGCACCAGGCGCAGGACGGCCGTCTTCAGGCCGCTGAAGCTGAAGTCGTAGCGGCCGCTGACCCGAGCGCGCGGAAGCCTGAGGGTTGGCCTGGTCTTGTCGGCTTGCCCGCCGCTGGGTAGAGCGGCCTTTTCGATGGCTGGGCCGCCGGGGAAACCCAGGCCCAGCAGGCGAGCCACCTTGTCGAAGGCCTCGCCGGCGGCGTCGTCCAGGGTATGGCCCAGGCGGCGGTAACGGCCGTGGTCCTCCATGACTACCATGTCGGTGTGGCCGCCGGAGACCACCAGGCAGAGGAGGGGGAAGGACGGCTCGGGGCCTTCGACCAGCCAGTTGGCGTAGATGTGGCTCTCCAGGTGGTTGATGCCGATCAGGGGAAGGGGCTCGGCCATCGCTATGGCCTTGGCGACGTTCAGGCCCACCAGAAGGGAGCCTGCCAGGCCGGGGCCGTAGGTCACAGCCAACGCGTCCAGGTCGCTCAGGCGACAGCGACCGACCTCCAGCGCTGCCTCGACCACGGGGACGATGTTCTCCAGGTGCTTGCGGGAGGCCACCTCCGGCACTATGCCGCCGTAGCGGGCGTGGAGGTCGGCCTGGGAGGCGACGATGTTGGCCAGGGTGCGCCGGCCATCCTCGACGACGGCGGCGGCCGTCTCATCGCAGGACGTCTCGATGGCCAGGACTCTCATGGCTCGACGGGCAGGAAGGCGAGCAGGAGGGCAGCGAAGTCGGGCAGATGGCGCACCAGGGAGTAGAGCTCGGGGAGGATATCCCGTGCCTGGAGGGCGAGGAGGCCGCTCATGACCTCGTCGTCGGCAATGGAGGCCAGGGGGGTTGTTGCCAGGAGAAGGGCATCGCCTGCGGCCACCTGACAGCGGCTGAAGGTGGGGTAGAACTCGTCAGCGATGCCGATCGGCTCGATCGCTGTTGGCTCCTGGGGGGATAGCGACCATAGCTGGCCTTGATGGCGGCAGTAGGCGAGGGACGGCCCGGCCTGGGCCAGGTAGGCCTCGGCCCCTCGCAGGGCGAGGCAGGTTGCGCCGGCGCCCACCCGATGCTCCCGCAGGCTCCTATCGTTCCAGCTCCGCAGGTGATTGTGGGCCGCCCGCAGAGAGGCGAGGAGAGCGCCGGTGAGGGACAGCTTCTGCTGGCGAAAGAGGCGGCCGGTGACCGCCACCAGTGGCTGGCAGAATTCCTCGCTGCCGGGGAGGGCGGGCTCCACCAGGACGTAGAGGTCAGCAGCGAGGGCGCCGCCGCGAGCGGGAAACACGCCCAGCCAGGGGCCCTGCTCCCTGGCCTCGCCGCCCACGATGCAGAACTGACCGACCCAGATCTCGGCAATCATGCTCCCGCCCAAGGATTATAGCACCCGCTGGCCGATCATGAGCCGCTTCCCCCGCTCCTCCCCAGGGGGTGATGACAAAATTTGAGACAACTTTGGGGCGGTTGCTCGTCGTTTGGATGGACAGGTGGAGCCTGAGCTCGTGGGCCTACTTGATCGCCATGTGCAGGGCGATCGGCCACGGACGGCACAGACGATAGCCCACTCCGCGAAAGCCCCTATTTCGCATCGCCTCGGCCAGTTGCTGCGCGTCAGGGAACTGGCTCAGAGATATGGAGAGAAATCTATACGCCTCGGCCTGGCCCGCCAGCCAGTGGCCCAACGCAGGGATGAGCCCAGCTAGACACAAGGCGTGAACGGCGGCCAGCGGCCGAAAGGGAGAGCGAGTCAATTCCAGGCAGACCACTCGTCCGCCGGGACGCACCACTCGATGCATTTCAGCCAGGGCTGGCCCCAAGTCAGCGACATTGCGTAGGGCGAAGGCTGTAGCGACGCAGTCGAAGGAGTCAGCGGCGAAAGGCAGCCGCAGGCCGTCGGCCAGGAGAAATCGAATGCAACCTGCCCTCGGTCGCCTTCTGGCTTTGGCCCGGGCGATGGACAACATCTGGGGACAGATGTCTACAGCTACCACCTGTTCAGCGCGCTCTGCCAAGAGGAAGGCTAGGTCAGCGGTGCCGGTGGCCATATCTAGAGCCAGGCGACAGCCCTCAGGAGCAGCCAGGGCGGCGGCGGCCTGACGCCAGGCGTTATCACGGCCGAAGGTCATGATCCTGTTCAGCAGGTCATACCGATGGGCGATGCGGGAGAACATCTGACGGTTGTTCTCGGCCGTCACACGGTGTCGGCTGGCAGCGGGCGTCAGGGGAGGCCGCAGCCTTGGGGACATGGCTGCCTAGGAGCTAGGCGCTGCCTTCCTCAGCCGGCGGGCGGATGCGATAGGTGCAGGCCCGCTCGTTGCGCAGGAGGCTTCGCACCAGGCGGGTATCGGCGCCGCTGAGAATGCGGATGAGGTCGAGGTGGAGGGTGCACAGCGAGCTGTCCGCCTTGGCCACCTTGTAGAAGGGACAGGTGAACTCGTGCAGGAGGAACTCGCCGTCCTGTTGCTCCCACTCCGCCAGGCAGCCCTGCTCCTGCAGAATGAGCGCTATCTCCTTCACTCGCTCGGCCAGGCTCTTGCCCTGCACCCGTTCCCGCAGGGACTCGGCCATCCGCTGGGCTACCCGGTGGAGGACTTCGTAGAGGCGCTCGCTGCCCTCGCCGGTCCGGATCTCCTCCAAGAGGGCGAGGGCCAGCTCATCGTAGCTCCTGGGGAAGAGCGATTCGGCCTTGTCGGTGAGGCTGTAGACGAGGGTGGGGCGTCCCACCCGGCCGCGCTCCTCGCGGGCCGTCACCAGGCCGTCGCGCTCCAGGACGGTGAGGTGCTGGCGGATGCCGGTGGAGGTGAGGCCGAGGAGCTGGCCGAGGTCCTTAACCGAGGCCTCGCCGTGCCGCTGTAGGTGCTCCAGGATCCGCTGGCGTGTCGTCTGCATGGCGTCCGTGCTTTGCTCGGGGTAGGAGAAATGCTATATTGCTTTCCGATCGATTCGGTGGTTTCAGGGCGTTTCCAAACAATATCCTATCATATCTATCAAAAACCGTAAACGGCGGCCGAACCCCATTGTGGTGAACCAGTGACCTCGGAAGATTTCGACCCTCTGGCTCAGAAGGCGCAGGCCGATGCCCTGGTGGAGGAGGCGGCCCTGCACCTGCGACAGCTCCTGCGGCAGGCGGTGAGCCGTCTCGACCCCTTCCCGCCCTTTCCCGGCTCGTTCTTCACCTACGCCATCGAGGTTGAGCCTGCTGCTGCCGCCCACGGCGAGCGCGGCTGCGTGGTGGTCTGCCCCGACGGCGAGCTCTACGAGCTGGTGATGGGGCTAGAGCCTCCCCCCTTCCCCGGTGAGCCGGCCGACCCCGTGTCCATGCGCAAGGAGGAGCTCAAGAAGCTCGACGACCTCCACCCACGCGACTACCTGGTCTACGCCTACAACGCCCTGACGCGGGTGGTGGAGATGCTGCTGGAGCAACAGGAAGAGAAGGGCAGCTAGAGGAGGTCGCCGCCTACTCCAGCACGATCTCGCCGCTCTTGCCGCCCGACTTGCGCGCCAGGCGCACCCCCTCGA
>CAZXAF010000135.1:0-4644 GCA_964638905.1 uncultured Dehalococcoidia bacterium | reverse complement strand
CCCGCGCCGCCTTCTCCGCATCGTAGGTCGCCGAGTACCGCCGCACCATCGCCGGTGAGCTGTGCCCCAGCAGGTACTGTACGTCCAGCTCCCTGGCCTCATTCTCTATGGCCCAGGTGGCGAAGGTGTGCCGAAAGCGGTGCACCTTCACCTTCTCCACCCCTCCCTGCTTGCCCAGCCGCCTCAGGAAGATCAGCACCGAGTGAGAGCTCATCCTCGTACCATGCCTCGACAGGAACAGCGGGCCGGGCTCCCTGCCACGGAACCGCTGCAGGTAGTCCTCCACCGCCTCCTTCGCCCTCGCTCCGAATCGCACCACCCGCTGCTTGTTCCCCTTCCCATGCAGCACCCTCAGCCGCTGCCCCTCCAGGTCCAGGTCGGCCAGATCCAGGTTCACCAGCTCCGTCCGCCGCACCCCCGTGTCCAGAAGGACCAGTATCACCGCCCGGTTGCGAGCGCCCCAGTAGAACCGCGTGTCGCAGCCGGCCAACAGCCTCCCTATCTCCTCCGCCGTATAGGGCTGCACGATCTTCTGAGGCAATCGAATGTTCTTGATCTGGGCGAAGGGGCTCTCCTCTATGTACCCCATCCGCTTCAGCCAGGAGAACAAGAACCGCACCTCCCGATGGCGGCGGTGGCGGGTCTCCAGGCTCGCTCCGTTGCTGCCGATGCGACCCAGGTAGGCGTAGATGTGGGCCGGGGTGATGGCCCGGACGTCCTCCGGAAAGCCTTCTTCCTGCGCGATGCCCTGGAACTTGGTCAGGGTCTCCCGGTAGGCGATGATAGTGTTCGGCGACTTGCCCTCAACCTGGCAGCGCAGGAGGTAGAGGTGGATCAGGCTCCCAAGGTCTTGATCTTGCTTGACTGCCGTCTGGGTCGTCATCTCCGCTCACCCAGTGCAACGCATCGCGTACATGTACATGGACGCTCTGTCCGGGCAAGAAGTCAAGTCCACGGTGCCCGAATTTGGGAGATATTGGGAAAGAATCGACGCATTGGCGCGCGATTATTGGAGATGAGGGCCGCAACCGCCCAAAGAGGGCCAGCCGCCAGGCCGGGGCGGACCTGGTGGCTGGCTAGGCGAGGGCCAGAGGCGGCTACTGCTCGGCGGTCTCAGCGGGGTGCCAGAAGACCCAGCCGTTGGTGGAGTGGCCGGTGACGGCCTTGGCGGCCGCGCTGAGGGAGGCGAAGAGCTGGTCGCCGTACTTGACGGCCCTTCCAGCGGGCCGGTCCGTGGCCTCCACGATCACAGCGGTCTGCGGCTGGCCTTTATGCCTCGCCGTGAGCGTGGTGCCCACAGGCGGGAGCTGGCGGGCGATCTTCTTGCGCTGGCGCTTGCTGGTCATGATGCACCTCCTTCTTCGAGCTATGCTGCCCACGGGCCAGCATCTTTGGACGTCGTCGACAGACACACATCGCTCAGATGGAGAAGGAAGTCAAGCTCTGTCGCGACAATTTGTCCTCCGACTCGATCGGCGTCGGCTAGGAGGGCCAGGGGCGAGATGGCTGGGGGAATGCCGCCGTCAAATGACGACCCCTGAAAGGGCTGCCACCAACGCCCCCCCATAAGCAGAGGTGGTCGATGGTGGCAGAATTGAGCAGCCGCGACAGTCAGGCGCACGAGGGCCGAAGGTCCTGTCGACAGACACCATTTGCCTCCGCGACTCGTCGGTTCTGCCGGCAACTGGCGCCAGAACCGGCGAGACTGCGCTGCGAAAGGCACCGCACAATCCGCCGGGTCAGCCCCATTGGCCCTCGTTTCGTCGCACTGGGGACGCCCGATACCCGCCGCGGTCTCGCCGTTAGCTTGCGCCCTTGTTAGCAGAGGTAATCGTTGGTAATGTGTTCTCCTTCCGCAGTGGCGAGGGATGGTGGCCCCCAGGCGGGCGGCTCGCTGGGGCTCGACCAGCGCCGGTACAGGGCAACCGGCGCCCTCTCCCGGCCGACGGCGTCCCCGACGAGGTAGATCTGGAGCGGCGAGGCGATCCGAGTGGCGTCCGGCGGCAGCTCCAGCGCATCCTTCTACAGGCCCTGGTGGACTGCCTCCCAGACGGCGCGGGCGACGGCAGCGGGCGGCTCCGTCGACAGCGATAGGTGGCGGTCGCGGCCGCCCCAGTGGCCATGGCCGCGGTTGAGGACGAGCCCGACGGCCACCGCCTGGAGACCCAGGTGGCGCGCCTCGTCTTGGGCTTGGGCCACGATCTCCTGGGCCAGGGCAGCGTCGCCCAAGTAGACGAGCGCCCGCGCCGGATTGGGGCAACGCGGGCAGGGGTAGTAGCAGACCAGCTGGCCGTCGATGGCCGCCTCGCCAGGGCGGCTTATGCGAGCCCGGCGGGCGTCAGGGTCGAAGGTGATCATGGATATCTCCTGAAGGCGTCCAAGCGGGTTATTTGGCCGTTCCCATGAGTCAGGACGTGTTCTGGGGCCTTAGCAAACGTGGTATACTGCAAGAAACAGCACGGATGTTCAAGGCGGTCAGCTGAAATGCCGGAAGACGCATGCCCCTGTGGTTCGCTCGCCCCGTTCCAAGCCTGCCATGGGCTCCTGGAAGCTGAGTATTACCTCCCCCGTCGTCCCGAGTGGCTGTGCTATCGGCCCCCGTCAAGCTGGACGCGCGAAATGGTTCACGGGATAGGCAGACGGTACGGAGACATGGGTCTTTACGAGGTTCGACTCCGTGATGACCGAACCTGGGAATTCCAGCTAACAGAGCCCCTTAGATTCATCCGTCACTACCCAGTCATGCGGCCAGGAGACAGCGGTAAGCTCAGAATCCTCCGGACGGTTCTCGGGAACTGCAATACCTGGGGCGATATGTTCGAGGTGATCCCGCCGGAGCGGCGCCAACAGGCCTACGAGCGCCTTCGGGTAAATCAACCGCTCACGCGGCCAGAACAACTCGATGTGTTCCAGCAGGACCTAGTCGCTGTGCTAGCATGCCCCACCGCTTCAGACCTGCCTGCCTCAGTTCAAGCTGCCGGCGTGTTCCTCCTCGAGCGCTTTCCGCAGGCCTGCATTGACCTTGTGTGGAAGGACGAAGCCTGTGTCCGTCATGCTTCTCTTATTTCGGGCCTCGCCCGTCAAGAGCTCATGCCCATCGACCAAATCAAGGATACGCTCCTCGCCGGGCGAGGACCGTTTGGCACATGGAATCTAACCTTCGACCCAGGCCCCTTCTTCGCGGTCCTGAAGCACATCGGGTACCCAGCCATTACCGGCCTTGATCTGTTCGGTGTGGAATTTGGTTTCGTCATTGACTACGGTGCGGAGGTCAATTTCCCACCCCTTGAGGATTTGGAGCAACGCCTGCGCGGTGTGTCCAGCTGGCTTCTCGCCGGTAGAGAAGACCCATCAATGCGTAAGTTCACTACCGGCTTGGCAAGCAGACACAAGCTGCGCCTGTGGCTCGCACGGCGCCTCAACAACCTATTCGGGCAACTCAGCTACCTCGGGAGCTTTGCCAGTCAACGGGATAGGATCATCCAGCCACTACACCAATGGAAGGATCTGTTGACCGTTCGCGACATCGTCTCCCTTACCGAGTCTCTTATCACAACGTCAAATCCCGTCGTCATGAAACTCCTCTTCTTCGATGTCATAGATCGGTACCGTGGGTTGAGCGGGCGAGGTCTCAAAGACCTGTTGTCGGCCTCATTCCTCTTGAAGAAGGCTGTTCCGGCCATCGATCCCGAGTTGGCCGAATTCCGAGAGGCCATCCAGAACCTCATCCGAACAGGGTGGGAGCGCGTAGTTGAGGGCCTGTGGGATGGGATCTACAGCAAGACAATGCGTGCACGCGATAGGATCGTCCTCGCAGACGGCAGGGCCTATACCAAAGAGGAGTTCGCTTCGATGACCCTGAGTGCGCTGCGTAACACGGTACACGGCTACCAACTGAAGCAGACTCGCGAGTTCGAAAAGGTTCTGGCCCACCACTGCGGCGCTTTGCCGGCCGCAGTTCGCGACCTCGCCATCGGCCTTTGGTTTGCTTTGCTCTCGAAACCGTCGTTGTTCTGGGGAAATCGGGCCCGCATGGACCTGATGGCTCCCGACACAGCGTCATCACCAACTTCGCTGAAGGATGGCCAGGCCTAGTCCCCCTGGCCCTCCTCGCGTTCGTAGCCGGCGACGAAGCCGCGGCAGGTGAATTTCTCCAGCACCTCTGGGCTGGTGACCAGGGCCTCGGCGTAGGCCTTGATGTCGGGCAGGTCCTCCAGCCGGAAGTCGTACTCCTCGTAGTCCAGCCCCTCGGCGATGGCCTTCCGCTTGCAGTCGCACAGCAGCTCCACGTACTCCTCTATCGTCCCCCGGCAGGTCAGGACGTCCACATCCCGCTCCTGCTGGGGCCGGAGCACCCGCGAGAAGGCCTGGGCCATCACCGACGGCACCCAGTTGTCCTACCAGACGCGGATGACATTTTGGCACCCCACAGGCGACTTGCCTGGTCGTGACAAGCAACGCCCCATAAGCAGAGCTTATGGAAGGTTATGGAATTGAGCACCCGCGGCTGCCAAGGGATAGATCACCTGCCGATGGAGCAGGAGAGCTAGCCTTCTTCCTACAACCTCCACTACACGGCGTGCTTGAGGGCACACTATGCCTCCATCGTGGCGTTCGTGGTGGCCGTAGCTTCTTCCCTTGCCT
>CAZXAF010000134.1:0-4725 GCA_964638905.1 uncultured Dehalococcoidia bacterium | reverse complement strand
GTTTGTTGGCGGGTATGCCCCGCTTGACGGCGATCTTGTTCTCCAGAAGGTAGCTATTCATGTAGCCTGTGAACTCGAAGACGTCCTTCTCCGGGTCCCAGTGGAAGACCTCGGCGAAGGCGAAGGAGTCAGTGACGGGGTCAAAGCCGAAGAGCTCGTTGACCGAAAGGATGCGCCGAGCGGTCCTGCCGTTGGCCAGCTTGACGGCGCTGATGATAACGACCACGTTCAGGTTGTCGATGTAGGTCTTGGGAACATTGATCGGGCTGCCGGTGATCCTCTGAATGAGCTTCTCCACGGAGGCAGCGTGGAAGGTGGCCATGACGGTGTGACCGGTCTGCATGGCCTGGAAGGCGATGTTCCCCTCCTCACCACGGATCTCGCCCACCAGGATGGCGTTGGGCCTCTGGCGCAGGGCGGCCTTGAGCAGGTCGAACATGCCGACGGCGGCGGCTTCCTCGGCGGCGCCTCGTACCACCTCTCGCGTCCAGTTGGGGTGGGGGATCTGGAGCTCCGGGGTGTCCTCGATGGTGACGATCTTGGCGTCCGCCGTGAAGAAGGTGGTGATCGCGTTGAGTAGAGTGGTCTTACCGGAGGCCGTCTCCCCGGACACAAAAAGGTTCATCCCCTCCTCGATGACAATGGAGAGATAGGCAATCAGACGGTAGTTGAGGCCGCCTCCCTCGGCGATGTCCAGCACGCTCAAGGGCGTAGTGGCGAACTTACGGATGGTGAAGTTGCTGCCCCGTTTGGACACCTCCGTGCCGAAGACGATGTTGATACGGGAGCCATCCGGCAGGGTGGCATCCACGATCGGCCTGCGGTAGGTAACGGGCTTGTTGATCCGCTCCGAGAGGCGGCGCAGGAAGGCATCCAGGTCATCGTCCTCATCGAAGACAATGGCTGCCTTCAGGGCCTTGAACACCTTGTGCTCGACGAAGACGGTCCCCAGGCCGCTGCAGCTTATGTCCTCGATGTTGGTGTCCAGAATGAGGGGCTGCAGGATCCCCATGTACACCTTGTCCCGCAGAAGCAGATAGCGAATGGCCTCCAGTTCGTCCTCCGTGAGCTTCAGCTTGCGGTTGCCAAACAGCTTGGGCATGCCGTGGCCGCCCGACTTGGCCCTAGCGCCGTTGGCGGCAGAGCCATTGCCATTGCCCTTCTTGGCGGGACGATCATTGCCCTTGCCGGCGGTGGCGATCCGGCTCAGAGCCTCCAGCAAAACCTCGGTCTGCTCCTCCGGCGTGGAGGGCTGCGGGAGCTTATGCACCACATCCACCAGCCGATCCTCCACCATCTCGAACAGTTCTCCGTAGTCGCGGCCGACGATGGGCTCCACGGGGATGTAGTAGTTGCGGGCGTCCTCCACATCGGGAAAGATGTGAGCGAAGGTGGCGTTGCCCACAGGGTAGATGATGTTGGGCCGCTCTATCTCCCCCATCTTGCGCTCCAGCTTTTCGACGTACTGGGGAACGCCGAACTCCTCCATGGGCACCATATGCAGGTAGCGGAACAGGTGGAAGTTCTGATCGGCCTGCTCCTTGAGCTCGGGGGATAGCTTAGAGCAGACGGGACAACCGGCCCCGCTATGGGCCCCCTGGGCCTGATCCGTGTCATCGAAGGGGAGGCGGACATACGGCATAGCGCTCCCTTAAGCTCTGGTCTTGGAGATGGGAACGCTCTTCAAGCCCATCCCGGGCTGCACGGTGAAGCTCACAGCGTTGTCCGCCGTTTTCACCGCTCCCCTTATCTTGGAAACCTCCAGGGTGCGTACCAACTGCTTCCCCAGCTCCTCTATGCGCAGGCGCAGGTGGGCGTCGACGATGGAGCCGGCCCTGAAGCGGAGGGCCTCGCCGATGGCGTAGGAGTGGAGAGTGACGATGATCGTTCGGCCTAGCTCCGCCAGCTCCTTGCAGTTGGCCAGGAAGGATAGGACGTAGTGCTCATCGAACTGGAAGAGGAGAGGCGTGATGGAGTCCACAATGAAGAGGTCACGCTTGTCAGAGGCCTCGATGTGGCGGAGCAGCCGCCGCAGGATGTTGTCCGCCGCCTCTTTGCTCACCCGAAGATTCCCCTGGTACAGGGCCAGGCGGCCTACTAGATAGTAGTCAAGGCTGGACATGCCCAGACCGTCCATCTGCTCCAGGAATAAGCGAGAGTTGGATTCGGACAAGAAGAGCGAGGCGTTGAACCCCTCCTTGAGGGCGCCGTATGTGAGCTGCTGGATGACGATGCTCTTGCCGGCATCTGGGTCCCCCTCGACCAGAGTGAGGCTGCTCGGGGGCAGACCGCCGCCCAGTCGCTTGTCGATGTCCATCACCCCTACGCCGATCAGCCGCTGCCTCGCCTCCTCCTCTTCCTCTTCCTCTTCCGACTCCTCCTGCGGCTCTCCGGCCGAAAGGAATTCCAGCCCCCCCGGTTTACCTTCCGGCTTTTCGACCGGGGCGGACTCCTCCTCCGGCTCCTTGACCGGAGCAGCCGGCTCCTCCTGCTGCAGCGTCTTCTCGGCGTCCTCTTGTGCTTCCATTACCTGTCTTTCCTCAGAAGTAGATGGTGTAGGCGATACCCAACTCCGTAGCGAATACCAGCCACCGGTTGGGGCCGTCCTTGATGGCGGGATCAAGGTGGATCTTGATGGTCATCTCCTCGCCGCCGTCGAAGACACCGGGGTTACGGTAGTCCCCGGAGATGCTGTCGACCGTCCATTGGCTGTCCCCGGGTGGGTTATCGTCGGTGTAGGGTAGCCAGACCACGTAGCGCTCATCGTCGGTTCCTTCATAGTTGATGATCTGATCCATAAGAGACGGCTCTTGGATGGCGGTGCGACCCTCGTTTCTCAACACCACGGTCAAGTCGGCACCGCCGCCGGTCACGTTCGTGGAGACCACCGTCAGATCAGTGCCCAGGCGCTCCTCGGAGAGCGCCTCCATGTCGCGCCAGGACTGGCCCACGCTGTCTATCGAACTGTTGGTGACGCCGGCCAGCATCACGCCGCCGACCACGATGAGGGCGGCGAGAACCAGCGCCGGAATGGCGTGCTCCATATAGCTTCACCTACAGTGTGAACACCTTGCTGGCGATAATGCCGTTGGGGAGGACGATGGTGCTCACATAGTCCATACCCGCCTCAAGGTCATAGGTCAGATAGATAGTGATCCGCAGAGTGGCGTAGGGAGCCCACTCGTCGTCGTTCTCCAGGGTGTACTGCCAGCAGTTCTCGCTGCGAGGCGGCGGCGAAGGGTTGGGGCAGGTATCCTCCGTATCGTAGCCGATGCGCCCGAAGCCATCCGTCTCGCCGAAGAAGACGTCGATCTTCTCCAGAGCGGGGATAGTGGAGGCGCCCACGTTCTTAGCCCATATCTGAACGTAGTCCTGCCCCGCGACCCCCGCGGTCTCCACGATCCGGACGTCACTGCGCAGCCGAGTGCCCACCACGTCGCTGGCGGTCGCGATGTCGCTGCCGGTGCGCTGGATGGCGGGAAGGACAGCATTGATCACCGTCACCGTGGCCACGATCGCCGCGATGATGAGCAGCATGGAGGTGATGACCTTATCCACGGTCTACCTCCGTCTCGAGCCAGCCCGACCACCCTCCATCAGGAAGAGGAGGCCAGTTTCTCCATGTCTTGCATGACTTTCAGCCAGGCCGGCTCTCGTTCTCGGGACGAGCGAATGAGTCGCTGCAGGTGGGCCAGCGCGTAGCTGATGTTGGGAGGGAGCGAGCCCCACAGGCGGTGTATGGTGATCACTCGCTCCAGGTCCTGCGGCCCGAGGGTAGCCATGGCCTCAGTCGCCCAGGCTGCGAGGCCGCTGGCGGCGCCTGTGGGCAGCAGAGAGGCGAAGTAGGCGGGTGGTATCTGCATGCCCTCAAGGAGGGCCTCCGGGCGTGTCCTGCCCCTGCGATAGGCCTTGCCGTTGGGAGGCGGCCCATCGGCCTCGTCGCTGGCCTCCGCCTCTTCGAGCTTGTCCTCTTCGCCCTCGCTCTCCTCCGCCTCGCCCTCCGTGTCCTCTTCGCCCTCCACCTGCTCCGGCACCTCTTCCACTTCGGGCTCTTCGGCCTTTTCCTCCTCCAGCGGCTCCTCTGCCTTCGGCTCTTCCGCCTTGTCCTCCTGGCCCCTCACCTGCTCCATCGCTTCGCGGGCCGCCCGGGTAGCCTCCTCGGCGGCCATGGCCCGGGCGGTGGTGTTCAGGTCCATGCGCAGGTAGGTGGGTTCCTGGTGCTCGGCCAGGGGGTTGGATCCGTTCAGGATGACCTCCCGGATGTCCAGGAGGACATTGCGGATCTCCGCCTTCAGGACTTTAAGCTCGTCCTCCAGCTCCTTGACCTTGGTGCTCAGCTCCATGTGAGCCCAACCCCTTCCCTTCGGCAAGCGCTCCGGGGGAGCGTACTCAAACCCCGGAGCACCCACTGAAACGGTCTAGTGGAGGTCCATTACGTCGTCGATCGCCGGTGGCATCGTCCGGTTGACAAGGTTGGTGCCGCCGGAGGGCGGGATCACCTCCAGGGTGAAGATCTCGTTGGGGACGAGGGTGCTGCCGGCGGGGGGACTCACCGAGACCTCCGCCAGCTCGCCAACCTCCAGCAGGGAATCGCCGTCCTCCAGGATCCAGGTCACCGTATAGGTGACGTCGGCCTCTCGATCCTGCTGATCGATGTAGTTGATGACCACCGTGTTGGTGTAGGCCGACGGGTCCAAGCTGATGGGGAAACCACCGGCGGCGAGG
>CAZXAF010000133.1:0-4785 GCA_964638905.1 uncultured Dehalococcoidia bacterium | reverse complement strand
GCCTCGGCGCCGCTGTTGCAGAAGAAGACGCGATCGAGGCAGCTATTCTCCACCAGAAGCTGGGCCAACCGAACCTGGGGGATGCTGTACACAAGGTTGGAGACCTGCATCAGGTAGTTGGCCTGCTCGGCGAGCGCCGACACCACCACCGGATGGCAGTGGCCCAGGCTCACGGAGGCGATACCAGCCACGAAGTCCAGGTACTCCCTCCCCCGCTCGTCCCACGCGCGCACGCCCTCGCCGCGCACCAGCGTGACCGGATGCCGCTTGAAGGTCGAAAGGAGATAGCGATTCTCCAGTTGCTGCCAGTCGGTCATGGCTCCTCCTCACCCGCGTCGATCGTCGTTCCCAGGAACTGGCCCCTCTGAACCGCCGCCAGGAGAGCGTGCGGCTGGCGACCGTCGATGATCGCCGTGCGCGTGCCGCTCTCAGAGACCCGCAGGCAGGCCTCCACCTTGGGGATCATGCCGCCGGAGACCGTCCCCTGCTCGATGAGGGCCGCCGCCTCCCGGCCGGACAGGCGAGCCAGCGAGCTGCCGTCGCTGCCGCTGATGCCAGCCACGTCGGTCAAGAACAGCAGCCAGCGGGCGGCGAGGGCGGAAGCGATCTCCCCCGCCACCGTATCAGCGTTGATGTTCAGGATCTGGTTCTGGAGCATCTGGTTCTCCCACAGGATGCCCAAGGGAGCGACGACAGGCAAGTAGCCGGCATCCAATAGCGACACGAGCATTTCGCTGTCTACCTGCTCGATCTGGCCGACGTATCCCAGCTCGGGGTCAAGCTGGCGAACGCGGATCAGCGCGCCGTCGACCCCCGAGAGGCCGATGGCCTTGCCGCCCAGGGCGTTGATCGCCGCCACCAGCTCCTTGTTGATGAGGCCGGCCAGCACGGCCACCACCACTCGCAGGGATTCAGCATCCGTGGCCCGCAGGCCGCGCACGAAGCGAGTGGGGGCGTCGCGGGCGTTCAGCCATTCGCTTATCGTCGCCCCGCCGCCGTGCACCACAGCCGGGCGCCAGCCCTCCTTGTGCAGTGCCACCAGGTCCTCCAGCGTAGTGTCGTGGCTGCCCAGAGTGCTGCCACCAATCTTGACCACAATGATCGGCGAATCGCTCATCTCAGGTTGTGTAAGCGCTGTTCAGGCGCACGTACTCCTCGGTGATGTCACAGCCCCAGGCGGTGGCCGCGCCATCGCCCAGGCCAATGTCCAGCCGAAGCTCCACCTCATCCCCCGCCAGGGCAGCGCGAGCGGCTCTGTCGTCGTAATCCAGGGGATGGCCCCCCCGATACAGGCAAACATCGCTCAGATAGAGAGTGGCCTTGTCCTCGACCATCTCCGCGCCACTCCCGCCCAGGGCAGCCAGGATGCGGCCCCAGTTGAGGTCCTCTCCGTAGACCGCCGTCTTGACCAGCAGCGAGCCGGCCACCCTTCGAGCCGCTCGGCGGGCGTCGGCTACGCTGGTCGCCCCCTCCACCCGCACCTCGATGAGCTTGGTGGCCCCCTCAGCGTCGCGGCAGATGGCCTTCGCCAGGTGAGTGCAGACCTGAGCCAGGGCATCGCAGAAAGGCTCCGCCGCCGGATACTCGGCATCGAGCGGCTCCCCTGCCGCCAGGCCGTTGGCCAGGATGACCGCCATGTCATTGGTGCTAATATCGCCGTCGACGGTGATCATGTTGAAGGAAGCATCCACCGCCCGTCGGAGGGCAGCGTCCAGGAAGCCCTGGCGGACAGGCGCATCGGTAGTCAGGAAGCAGAGCATGGTGGCCAGATGGGGGTGGATCATCCCCGCCCCTTTGGCGACGCCGCCCAGGGTGTACCGCTGCCCCTGGCAGTCGAAGCGAACGGCGATCTGCTTGGGCACCGTATCGGTGGTCATGATAGCGCGGGCCAGGTCATCGCCTCCCTCTCTGGAAAGGACGATGTCGCCGATGGCCGAGCCAATCTTGGCCATAGGCATGCAATTGCCGATGACGCCGGTGCTGGCCACCACCACATCCTCGGGCTGGAGGCCCAGCTTGGCGGCCGTCAGCTCAGCCATCTCGTAGGCCTGCCGCAGGCCCTCCTCGCCGGTGCAAGCGTTGGCGCAGCCGCTATTGGCGACGATCGCCTGTGCCCGCCCGTCGGCCAGGTGCTTCTGGCAGACAAGGATGGGCGCCGCCTTCACCCGGCTGCTGGTGAACAGGCCGGCCGCAGCGCAGGGCCGCTCCGAATGAACGATGCCCAGGTCCAGCTTGTCGACATCCTCCCTGATGCCCGCACGAACGGCACCGGCCAGAAAGCCACCAGCGCTGGTGACGCCCCCCTGGGGAATGACTTCAATCTCCGAACTCATCGTCGAGAGGCCCGGCCCTGTCGATTCACGGATAGACTGCGGGCCGGTCGAGGCCGGCGGCCTCGGAGAAGCCCAGCATCAGGTTCATGTTCTGGACGGCCTGGCCGGCCGCCCCCTTCACCAGGTTGTCGATACAGCTCACCACCACCAGGCGACCCGCCCGCGAGTCCACCGTGGGGTATAGCAGGCAGAGGTTGTTGCCCCAGGTGTGCTTGGTCTGAGGCGGCTCGGCCGTCACCCGCACGAAGGGCTCGTCTCTGTAGAACTCCTCGTACAGCTCGCGCACCTTGGCCTTCGTTGCCGCCCGCCCATCGGCCAGGGGAGCGTAGCAGGTGGTGAGGATGCCGCGGGTCATGGGCACGAGATGGGGCTGAAAGGTGACCTTCAGGGAGGCCTCAGCCTTCGGCCGCAGCAGCTCCAGCTCCTGCACGATCTCTGGCAGATGGCGATGGCCCTCCATAGCATAGGCCGCCACGCTCTCGTTGGCCTCGGCGTAGTGATAGGTGAGCCCCAGGCTGCGGCCTGCCCCCGATATGCCCGACTTGGCGTCGATGACCACATCGGGCTCGATGATGCCGCCCTTGACCGCCGGCGCGAGGGCCAGCAGCGCCCCCGTCGGGTAGCAGCCGGGGTTGGCCACCAGCCGCGCCTGGCGAACGGCCGACCGCTTCAGCTCCGTCAGGCCGTAGACGGCCTCCGCCAGCAGCTCCGGCGCCGGGTGGTCTACGTCGTACCAGCGCTGGTACTCGGCGGCGTCCGTCAGGCGGAAGTCGGCGCTTATGTCGACCACCGGCAGGCCCTTGCGCACCAGCGGCGCCACCGCCTCCGCGCTCGCCCCGTGGGGCAGAGCGGAGAAGGCGAAGTCCACCTCGTCCAGCTCGTTGCCGACATTCAGGTCCAGCGGCCAGAGATGGGGGAAGACCTCCGCCAGCGGCTTGCCCGCCGCGGTGCGGCCGGTGACCGACGTGACCTTCACCTCCGGATGCATGTACAGGAGGCGGGCCAGCTCGGCGCCGGCGTAGCCGGTCACGTTGATGATGCCAACCCTGATCAATATGCTCCCCTTCGCTACGGTGGATGGCTAGAGTATACACACGGCCGATAGGCGCGAGCAAGGAGAGAGCGAGCCGTTGAGTGGCCTGCGCGGCCCCTACCGCGCGAACCGGTACAACCCCTGCGCTCGCGCCAGCTCCAGCGCCTCCTGGTATTCCTCGACGCTGATCCGTCGCGACAGCTCGGGGTAGTTGTAGGCCTTGTTCTCCGGCCGGTACTGGGCCATCACGTTCACGTAGGAGTGCACCGATAGCTCCTGGGCGATGAAGCGCATGACCTCGGCCGTGCCCGCCAGGCCCTCGGGCAGCACAAGGTGGCGGATGATCAGCCCCCGCACGGCCACGCCGTCCTCGGTCACCAAGTCGCCCACCTGGCGGTGCATCTCCTTCAGCGCCGCCCGAGCGACCGGATAGTAGTCCTTCACCAGCGAGTACTTGCGGGCGAACGCTTCGTCCGCGTACTTGATGTCGGGCATGTAGATGTCGAAGATGCCGTCCAGCAGGCGCAGGGCCTCCAGGGAGTCGTAGCCGCCGCTGTTGTACACCAACGGCAGGCGCAAGCCCCCCTCGATGGCATGGGGCAGGGCGGCCAGGATCTGGGGCACGTAGATGGTGGGCGACACGAAGTTGATGTTGTGGCAGCCCAGCGCCTGAAGCCTGAGCATCGCCCCCGCCAGTTGCTCGTCCGTCAGCTCGCGGCCCCAGCGGGCCTGGGAGATCTCCCAGTTCTGGCAGAAGACGCAGGCCAGATTGCAGGAGGACAGGAAGATCGTCCCCGAGCCGCCGACGCCCACCAGCGGCGGCTCCTCGCCGAAGTGGGGGCTGAAAGACGATACCAGCGCCCGAACGCCCACCCGACAGAAGCCCCGCTTGTCGTCCTGGCGGCGGTCCACCTTGCAGTGCCTGGGGCAGACCCGACAAGGGCTGGCCATCAGCTCCCAGGCCTGCTCGCCGCGGCTGCGAAGCTCCTGCGGCGAAAGCTTCAGATAGGAGGGCCTATGCACGGTGATCCTTCCGATCACAGCCAATATAGCATCTGCCGCCGTCTCACAGCACCGCCGAAGGACAGCCGCCGGCCAGCACGCAGCGAGGGCAGAGCGGCCGCTGCGCCTTGCAGATGCGCCGCCCGTGCTTGATGAGGCTCATGTGGAAGGGGTAGACCTCGTCGGGGGTCAGCATGCCCTCCAGCAGTCCGTGGGCTTCCGCCGCGCCCACCCGCGGCGGCACCAGCCCCAGGCGCCTGGCCACCCGATAGACGTGGGTGTCCACCGGCAGGGCCGGTCGACCCAGGGCGAACAGCAGAACGCAGGCGGCAGTCTTCGGCCCCACGCCCGGCAGCGAGCGGAGCCAGGCCTTGGCCTCCTCCAGGGGCATCTCCGCCAGGAAGGCCAGGTCGAAGG
>CAZXAF010000132.1:0-4802 GCA_964638905.1 uncultured Dehalococcoidia bacterium | reverse complement strand
CCCCGAAGGGCTGGCAACGATAGCCTGAGCTCATTCAATCTTCGTTCAAGGGCCCGGATGACTCCGCCTGTGAGGCCTCAGCCTCGGCGGTGCCGAGCGAGCGTGACGGATGATAGCTGCACACCCGGTTCTTACCCGCAGCTTTCGCTTCCATAAGAGCCGCATCGGCGTACCCCACAATAGTATCGGGTTCCAGATCCTCCTTGTCGTTGGAGCCCCAGACCCCTATGCTTACCGTGATGGGCACCGGCCTCTCTCGTCCGGACAGGGGCTGACCGGCAATCGTCGACAGCATACGCTCGGCCAGCTGCATTGCTCCCTCGTATGGGGTTTCCGGCAGCAGCACACAGAACTCCTCGCCGCCGTAGCGAGCCACAAGGTCTGTGTCTCTCACACAGGCCTTAATCAGTGCAGCGACTTGCCTGAGCACGTCGTCCCCCGTTAGGTGCCCGTGCAAGTCGTTGCAGAGTTTGAATTCGTCTATGTCTATCATTAGGCAGGACAGCGGACGCCCGTACCGGCTGGCCCGGCGACACTCCTTTTCCAGCGATTCGGCGAGATAGCGTCTGTTGTACAGGTCGGTGAGCGGGTCCGTAGTTGCAAGCTTCTCGAGTTCATCGCGGAGTCGCTTCTCTTCGCTGAGATCGGTGAGTGCCAAACACACGCCACTAACCCCTCCACCCATATCCTCGACCAGCCCCAGGTCTACCAAAACATAGGCGGGCGCCTGTCCAGGACATGCGAGACCGAGCTCGCACCGAGATGTCATACCTCGAAGCGCTTCGTCTATCTTGACCTCAATCCATGGCCGATCTTCGGGATCGGCCAGTGCCAGGATGCTTAGTCCTAAGAGGCTGTCTGGGTCGCAATCAAGTATCTCGCCGGCGCGCCGGTTGGTGAAGAGGATGTTGCCCTCCGAGTCGACGGTGAGAATGCCCTCCTGCAACGCGTCCACCAGGGCGCGATAGAGGCCATCAGCACCAGCCGAGAGCAAAGGCGATGCGGTCCCGGCGGTCGGCACGAGGAACGCGTCGATCTCGCCGTTCCTCATGGCGCGGCCTACCTCCAGACACTCGCTGATCCTTTCGGCCACGTTGGGGCTTCGCAAGGCCTCCTTGTCCAAGAAGGTCACGCCCGTCAGATCGGTCAACTCTCGGGGCAGGTGGGGACGATGCGGATGGCACAGTACAACAAGCGCGGCCTCGGGCCCCGCCATCGCTAGCGCCTCGCTGACATTCTGCCCAATGCGGGCGAGCACGTCCGGGTCCACCAATAGACAGTCGTATTGCTTTGAACTCAGCTTCTCTAGTGCGATTTTCCCATCAAAGGCGGTATCCACGGCGAAGGGCAGGTTAGAGTTCTCCAGCGCCTTGCAGGCCGCCTCGATATTGGCTATGTCGCCATCCACTAGCAGAAGGCGGATCTTCGGTTGGCCCCAGGGCTTCTTGAACATGGCTGGACTCTGAAGCTTAGCTTCTGTCCCCTCCTCTATCTAGCGGTCAGGTCGAGCCCACGGAGAACCTTGTCCCGGTTGCTTAGGTCGCCGATGACGCGTTTGGGCGGTGGGGGCATCACCCTGATCAGCGTTGGCGTAGCGAGAATCTCATAGTCCAGCGCCAGCTCCGGGTGCTTGAGCACGTCTATGATGTTCAGAACATAGGAACCATGGAGCTCGTTCTCCAGCAGCCTCTTGACACTGCTGATGGCGCGCACCGAATTGGGCGTGTGACCAGCGACGTACAGCTTGAGCGTGTACCGCATTTGCCTGCTTTCGCTTAGTTCGCCCCTGCGGCAAGGCCGTCGTACTGGACGATGCCGAGGAACCCCTGCATGAGGATGGGGTCCCACTGCGTTCCCGCACCCTCCGACAGCCGGCGGATGGTCTCATCAAGGGGCAGGGCCTTGCGATAGGGGCGGTCAGACAACATCGCGTCGAAGGCGTCGACCATACTGACGACGCGGGCCAGGAACGGTATCTTCTCCCCCGCGAGCCCATCTGGGTAGCCCTTGCCGTCCCAGCGCTCGTGGTGATGCCGGATTATCGGCCCGACCTCGTGTGAGTGCCTGAGGGGGGCGCAAATCCCCTCGCCGATAATCGAGTGCAGACGCATCTCCTCCCACTCGGCCTCAGTCAGCGGACCGGGCTTGCGCAGAATGGCCTCGCTCACGCCGACTTTTCCAATGTCATGCAGAATGGCGCCGTACCTGAGGACTATTAGCTGATGCTCGTCCAGGCGCAGGGCCTGGCCCAGCCGAAGCGCGTAGTGGGCCATCCTACGGAGGTGGCCTTCTGTGGTGACGTCCTTGGCCTCTACGGCGGCGGCGAGGGTGAAGAGGACCTGCTCGGCTCCCTCTAGCTGGTCGGCAAGGCGGAACTTCTCCAAGGCCTGATGGATGGCGCGGCCCAGGACCTCCGACGTAATGAAGCTCTTAGGGAAGTAGTCGTACGCGCCCCACTGCATCGCCTGCACGGCGATGCGTTCGTCGCCCCGACCGGTGAGCATGACTATCGGAGGGAGGTCAGCGGTGTCGAGACGCTGGAGAAAAGTGAGGCCATCTTCATCTGGAAGCATATAGTCCAGGAGTATCAGGTCAAAGGCCTTCTCCTTCAGCGCATCTTCGCATTCCTTCGTTGAGCCCACCGAGGCAAGCTCAAAGTGGGCGCGCCTGTATCCCTCCAGCATGCGCTGGACGATCTGCACGTCCTGCGGGCTGTCCTCTACAAGTAGCAACCGGAGCGTTTCTTTTGCCATCGCGGCAATCCCTCCTTCTCAGAGCTTCGTCGCAGCGCTGGCGGTGTCACCAGTCACGCAGAGCTTAAGGACTTACTGCATCTGTTTGCTTTCGCTTACTCCTCGCTTGCACCGGGACCCTCGTGCTGTACGAGGTCCAAGAACCCCCGCGTGATATGGGGGTCCCACTGCGTTCCCGCACCCTCCGCTAGCCGGCGGATCGTCTCATCAAGGGGCAGGGCCTCGCGATAGGGGCGGTCAGACAACATCGCATCGAAGGCGTCGATCACGCTGACAACGCGGGCCAGGAACGGTATCTTCTCCCCTGCCAGCCCCTCTGCGTAGCCTTTCCCATCCCAGCGCTCGTGGTGATGCCGGACTATCGAGCCGACCTCGTCTCCGTACCTGAGAGCGGTGCAAATCCTCTCGCCGATAACCGGGTGCAGATGCATCTGCTGCCACTCGGCCTTAGTCAGCGGACCGGGCTTATCCAAGATAGCCTCGCCCACGGCAACCTTTCCGATGTCATGCAGAATGGCGCCGTACTTGAGGAGCATCAGCTGATGGTCGTCCAGGCCCAGGGCCCGGCCCAGCCGAACCGTGTATTGAACCATCCTACGGAGGTGGCCCCTTGTAGCGGAGTCCCTGGCCTCCACGGCAGCGGCGAGGTTATAGATGAAGTGCTTGGCACCTTCCAGCTGGTCGGCAATGCGGAACTTCTCCAGGGCCTGATGGATGGCGCGGCCCAGGACCTCTGAGGTAATGGCGCTCTTGGGGAAGTAGTCGTATGCACCCCACTGCATCGCCCGCGCGGCGACGCGTTCGTCTCCCCGGCCGGTGAGCATGATTATGGGAGGGACATCGTTGCGGCTCTGGAGGCGCCGGAGAAAACTGAGGCCATCCTCGCCCGGGAGCATGTAATCCAGGAGTATCAGGTCAAAGGGCTTCTTTCTCAGCGCTTCTTTGCCCTCCTTCGTTGTGCCCGCGGAGACGACCCTGAAGTCGGCGCGGTTGTACTTGCCGAGCATTCGCCGGACGATCTCCACGTCGTGCGGGTTGTCTTCGACGAATAGCACCCGAACTATTTCCTTAGCCAACGCGGAAATCCCTCTTTCTCAGTGCTTCATTCCACCGGAGGCAGCGTAGCGATGACGGTCCAGTATTCCTTGATCGTCGTCACCACCTCAATGAAATCCTCAAACCGGACCGGCTTGGAGATGAAGGTGTTGACCCCCAAGTCATAGCAGCGGGCGATGTCCTCCTCACGGGTCGATGCCGTCAGAACGATTACGGGGACGCGCTTGAGCTTGGGGTCACTCTTTATCTTCTCCAGCACCTCGCGGCCGTCCACTTTCGGCAAGTTGAGATCGAGGAGGATCAGGCCGGGCGGGGGCACGTGGTCGTTCTGGTGGCCGAATAGGATGTCGAGAGCCTCCTGACCGTCTCGCGCTATGGTTAGCTCATCCGTCACTCGCCTTTTCTGGAGCGCCCTCCGTGTGATCTCGATGTCGCTAGGGTTGTCCTCGACGAGGAAAATGTGAACGGGACGCGGTGCGTTCTCCATTTCACTCCTCCCTTGCTGAGGCCGTCCAGGCGAGTTCAGACGCGGCGCGCTCATACCTGGGGGGCGTCCGCCGGACAATCGGCACGAGCTGCGGGCCGGCTTCCACGAACAGCAGGCGAAGTCTTTCACCCGTCATGACAGAAATGCCCGCCGTTCCAGTGTCTCTTCCACTGACGGTAGCGTAGCGACGAGAATGAAATCCTCGAACCGGGCCGGCTTGGAGATGAAGGTCTTGACCCCCAGCTCGTAGCAGCGGGCGATGTCCTCCTCACGGGTCGATACGCTTATGACGACGACGGGGATGTACCTAAGCTCAGGGTCGGCCTTTATCTTCTCCAGCACCTCGCGGCCGTTCACCCTGGGCAGGTTGAGATCAAGGAGGATCAGGTCGGGCAGGGGCACGTCGTCCAGCCGCCCGAAAAGGATGTTGAGAGCCTCCTGACCATCTCGGGCTACGGTCAGCTGATTCTTGACGCGACCTTTCTGCAGCGCCCGCCGTGTTATCT
>CAZXAF010000131.1:0-4863 GCA_964638905.1 uncultured Dehalococcoidia bacterium | reverse complement strand
CCGTCGGAGTCGGTGTCGGGCACGCCACAGCCGCAGGCCCCGGGCTCAGTCTTGTAGGGATCGCTGGGGCACTGGTCATCGCAGTCTGGGGTGGTATCGCCGTCGGAGTCAGTGTCGGGCACGCCACAGCCGCAGGCCCCGGGCTCAGTCTTGTCGGGGTCAGCAGGGCAGTTATCGCAGGCGTCGCCTACGCCGTCGCCATCGGCGTCGGCCTGGTCCTCGTTGTCGACGAGGGGGCAGTTGTCACAGGCATCGCCGTGCGAGTCGCCGTCTGAGTTGGCCTGGTCGGGGTTGGGGACGGTTGGGCAGTTGTCGATGTCGTCTGGGATGGTGTCCTCATCGAAATCCGGCATCATGTTGTAGAAGGTGCAGGAGACGATGTCCTGCGGGCCGATGACGATGTCATTTACGGCATTGGTGCCGGGCGTTCCAAAGGGGGTGCCATTGTTGGCGCAGCTCGCCTCTAGGAAGGTGAAGCCGCTTTCGACCGTCTCCACCATATCGACGGTAGCGGTGGCGCCATCGATGTTGATGTCGAAGACGACGAAGCCATCGCTGCCTGTATTGCCGTCCGGTGGGTTCGAGCTCGCGCTGCCGCCGGTGACTGATGCGTCGAAGTGCCAGCCTTCGCCGTCGCTCTGGTCGTCGGTAGTGGCCACGTTGCCATCGGCGTCGAGGACCTTGTGCACGCTGATGGTGCCGCCGCAGAGCTCGAGGGCCAGCGCCGCCAGGTCGTCGGCCAGTAGATCGAAGTCGGAGGTGTGCACGGCATCGGCGCTGGAGATAGCTATCAGGTTGGCCGTATCGGGGTCATTCCCGATGCCGATGGTGATGATGCGGGTGCCGTTGCCCTTGAGGTCGTTCGCTACTGCGGCAGCGGCGGCCACAGCCACGCTCTCATTGGCCGTCTGTGGCGGGTCGCCGATGCGGTTGGGGTTGCCGTCGGAGGCGAAGATGACCAAGTCTGGCTTGTCCTCCCGATCAGTTAGGAAGAGGTTATCGGCCTTGACCAGCCCCTGCTCCCAGTTGGTGTACACCCCGCCGGGCTGCACAGGAGGCTCGTTGATCTCGTCGATGATCGTCTGCGCGTCGCCCGTGAAGTCCAAACGCTTGACGGCGGTAGTGGCAAACTCCACCAGGGCGAACTGGGTCGGCGTACTGTTGTCGACGAGGAAGGCCTCCACGAAGTCCACGAACGCCGCCTGCATCTGGCTGTACTCAGAGGAGTCGATGCTGCCGGAGCCGTCGATGACCAGCACGATGTCCGTGCCGCAGGACGCCGCCAGCTCCGGGTTGTTGCTGACGACGACGGTGTCGGAGCAGTCGTTGTCGCCCTCATTGGTCTCGGTCACGACGTTGTTGGGGTCGGCCTGGCACACACCAGCCGCCGCTGGGTTGTTCAGGTTGCCGGGGGCCGCCGCGGTGACGTCGAAGAACACGTCGAAGAAGCTGTCGACCGGCATTGTCACGGGACCGGCCGCCGTGCAGGTCAGAGTGCCGCTGCCGATAGCGCAGACTACCGTGCCTGTGATCCCAGAGGAGCTCAGCGAGGGGATCCCGTAGGTCGCGCCTGCCGGCAGGTCGTCTTTCAGGATGACAGCGCCGTCACTGAAGCTCGCAATTGCAGTACAAGAGTTCTCCACACGAATGTTCCACTTGAAGCTACCGCCCAGGTCGATCGCCCCGTTGGTGTCGTTGGTCTTGGTGGCCGTCAGGTTGGGCCCTGGCGCTTGCACGACAACGGCGCTCGTCAGCTTCTTAGTGGCGCTCGCGCCCTGGCTACAATAGTCGTTGCTGTAGGCCACGAAGTACGCGTTGTAGGTGCCTACCGTGGCGGGCGCCGTGATGCTGAACGACTCGGTGTGCGTGCCGCTGCTGGTGTGGTCGGCATGGTTAACGCACGTGAGCAATCCGGGAGGGCTCGTGGAGATTCTCCAGGCGGTGGATTTCCAGTCATTTCGCGAGCCGCTCCCAGTCGTCTGCACAGTGACGGCAGCGGTGATCGACGCGCCTGGCGCTACTGTGACACTCGTTCCACCGTTCAGCGTCACCGCCTTGATCGTGCGGCTGTCCAGGAAGGTCGTGCTGGCGAGGACGGGTGCCTGATCGATTAGAGGGTCATCCCAGCGCGCATCGAGCACCTCCACCAGGTACTCACCCAGGATGCCGTCCAGGATGTAGTAGTACTGGAAGCCGCCTTCGCCGTCGGTGACGACGGTGTCGTAGCTCGTCGGCCAGGGTTCGAAGGAGCCATCGCCGGTAACCACGGAGCTGTCGGGGCGGGTGACGCGCACCGTCACCTCGGCGCTGGGCGCGAAGCCAGTGCCGCTGATATCGACGATGTCCTCCGGCGCGTAGTCTTCCTTGCTAGTGGTTACGCTGGGGGCGCCTTCCTCGGCAAGGACGGAGATGCATGCTGTTCCCACGCCAATGAGTGTGGCGAGGAGTAAAAAGCTAAATATTATAGCAGCGACAGGCCGGCGCGCCGCCAGGATATTTCTCATGCCGCACCCCCAGAGGTATACGCCTAGCGAGCGCCTTTAGCTCGCCCCAAGCGCAGAGCGAAACCGCACACGCGCATGGCAGTGCTGCGCACAACTCACCCCGCGCGAGTTCGCGCGAACTAAGGTTACGCGAATACTACCATGCTCGCGCGCGCTTGTCAACATAAATTTGCGATAAGATGGTAAATTCGCGAAAAGATTCTCTGCACTGTAGATAGGCACACGCACTTAGGGTTACTGTGCTCATCAGTCCTTATGACTAGCTCAACCTGCATCCCAGCGAGGCCGGCAGATCGGCGTAAGGACCGTTAGATAGGAGAGGTTGCTCTCGCCCTTTGCGAAGTCGCCTTTTGCTTTGTATGATAGAGCCTGCCCTAGTAAGAAGGGGTTCCCTGGTTCAAGGGTCAAAGATCCTTGGCGGACCCGGAGGAGGCAAAGACAACCATGCTCTACCGCTTACTGACCATAAGGCTTGCAGTTGTGCTGAGCATCGCTTTTGTAGTCGCTCTGGCGTTGGTGGCCTGTGGCGGCGGCGGAGAGGAAGGGCCAACGCCCTCCGAGCTGTCCGCCACAGTGCCCGTGAGCCTTAGCCCATCACCCTCCGCTTCACCGTCTCCCTCGCCTCAGCCCATATCCGAGGCCCATCTGGCGAC
This sequence comes from uncultured Dehalococcoidia bacterium, assembly GCA_964638905.1. Classification (GTDB taxonomy): domain Bacteria; phylum Chloroflexota; class Dehalococcoidia; order SM23-28-2; family SM23-28-2; genus SM23-28-2. The sequence continues at coordinate 1,706 of CAZXAF010000131.1, read as the reverse complement.
CATTGCCGTGGGCTCCAAACCATGGGCTCTGGCCGTGAACCAGGAGACCAACCGTGTCTACGTGGCCAACGAGGGCGATAGGACCGTGTCGGTGATCGATGGCGCCAGCAACACTGTGGTCGCTACCATCGCGGTAGGTTTCATGCCGTGGGCCCTAGCGGTGAATCCGGAGACCAACCGCGTCTATGTGGCCAACGGCGGCGACAACAGCGTCTCGGTCATCGACGGTGCCAGCGACACGGTGGTGGCCACCCTGGCTGTGGGCGACCTGCCAAAGGACGTTACAGTCAGCCCTGGGACGAATCGGGTCTACGTGGCGAATTCCGCGAGCGACGACACCACGGTAATCGACGGCACCAATAACGAAGTGCTTGACGTCTTTCCGGTGGGGCTGGAACCGGCGGCCATCGCCGTGAATCCGAAGAGCGAGCGCGTCTACGTAGCCAACCTTCAAAGCTTCTCCGTCTCGATTCTCGATGGCAACGACGGCACAACAATTGCCACGCTCCCCGTGGGCGACGCGCCGCAGGCCGTGGCGGTGCACACCGGCACCGACCTCGTCTACGTGGCCAACGGTGAAAGCGCCAGCCTCTCCGTTATTGAGGGGGCCAGTGACACTGTGGTTGATACTATTTCCGTGGGCACCGGCCCGCTGTCGTTGGCCATCGATCCCGGTGCTGATCGGATCTACGTAGTCAATGCCGCTGAGAGCAGTCTTTCCATCGTCGAGGGCTCTACGGCCGGGGTCATTGCTAACATACCTGTGGATGGAATGCCGTGGGCCGTGGCGGTGAACTCAGAGACCAAGCGCGTCTATGTGGCTCAGCGCCAAAACAATACGGTCTTGGTGCTCGACGGGGAACGCATCGGCCATGTGAGCCCGGCCGCTAGCATAGGCATCGATGTCGACATCGATGACAACGATGACGGCACAGCCGACAACACGGCGACGGCGCTGGGCACAATCGACCGGTGCATAGCCGTGAGCAAGGGTGCCACCTTCGACGTCGATATCGTCGTAACTGGCATGGTCGAGCTCAAGGTGTGGAACATAGCGTTTCAATATGACCCCTCAGTGGTGAACGTCATCGACAGGGATATCCAGATGTTTCTGGCTGCCAGCGCTGAAAGCCAGGTGGAGGATCGGTCAATTGGTGACGGTGGCCTCAGCGGGACCTATGATCTCCTCGCTTCGGACGTCTCTGAGGAGGCTGGCGCCCACGAGAGCGGCTCGGGAGTCCTCGTTAGGCTTACCTTGAAGGCAGTGGCCTCCGGCATCAGCGAGCTTACCGTGGAAAATCCGTTCCTGTTTCCGTTTCAGCCCGTGGATTCCGCAGCCAGCGCATCTATCGCCGTAGACGAAGCCTGCCCCGACTAGCTATTTCCCTTGCGGCGGCGTGTAGACATTACGACAGGCGCTGCATAGGCGCCCGAGCCTTCAGCGCCCTTCCAACTGATGGGCTGCGAAGTCGTCCGCTTCTTGCAGCCCATCAGTTAGTGCCGTTTTGACTGGGCCCCCTCCCGCTCCAGCGCCCCGCACTCTAGGGATTGGTGCACTGGGCACTCAGCAGCGGCTTGAACAACAGCACGTCCAGAATGTTGATTTTCCCGCTGACATCAATGTCATATCGCTGTTCGTATTTGCCATCGGCCACCTTGCTGTTGAAAACGTTCTTGAACAACAGCACGTCCAAGATGTTGACCTT
>CAZXAF010000130.1:0-4880 GCA_964638905.1 uncultured Dehalococcoidia bacterium | reverse complement strand
CCCATCTTCGCCCGGCAGGTCACGATCCAGTCCATCATAACCTTGGGCCGCAACTGCTCCATGACGGAGGTAATGCGAAAGCCTTTCAGCAAGACGAGAGAGCTGCCCACCTCGATGCTGCCCATGTGGGCGCTGGTGAAGATGATCCCCTTGCCGTGCCGCAGCGCCTCGTCGAAGTGCTCGTCGCCCTGGACGGTCACCCGCTGCAAGCGATCCGTCGACCAGCCCTGCACATGCAGCAGCTCGACGACGTACCTGCCGAAGTTGCGGAACGAGCTGCGCGCCAGGCGCTGAACCCTTTCGTCATCGGTGGAGCAGCCGAGCATGCGGGCGTAGTTCCGCAGAGCGCCCTCTCGCTTGCTGGCCCAAAGCCAGTAAAAGGCATCGGCGATGGGCAGGGAGACATGGTACGCCAGGCTCAGAGGCACCATCTTGGCCAGAGCCACGTTCACCGGATACAGCCATGATTCCAGTTGCCTATTTTGGGACAGTGTTGCCCTTTCCTCGCTATTGACTGCCATCTTCTCTTCAGCGCCCTTCCAAAACTAAGTACTAGCCGTTCCTGTCAAGCTCTCAGCTTTCCCGCGGTGCGGGCCGCCCCTCGACGTATGTCTCCTCCAGCTCCCGCGCCATCTCCTCGGGCACCCGCATGAACAATCCATACGACTCGGCCATCAGCCTTCCATCTTGGCTGTGGATCTCCCCCCGCAACTCCAGCCAGCGGCCGCGGTTGCGGATAACCTCCGCCGAAACCACCACCCTCTGATGCAACGGTAACGGCTGGCGGAACCGCACCTCCATCTTGCCGGTCATCGCCCACACGCCGACCCCGTACATCGCCCAGCCCATCGCCTCGTCCAGAGCGGTTGCCACCAGGCCGCCGTGGACAACGCCGGGGTATCCTTGGTGTTCTTCTTTGGGCACAAAATCAGCGACCGCCCTTTTGCCCTTCAAGTGAAATTCGAGCTTTAGACCGACGGGATTAAGGTCACCGCAGCCGAAGCAGTACCGCCTAGCAACATCTTGCTCTGCCACGCTCTACTCCTCGCAGGCTCTGAAAACCGCCACCGCGTTCTGCCCACCGAAGCCGAAGCCGTTGGCCATGGCCACCCGCACCGGCGCCCGCCGGGCCACGTTGGGCACATAGTCCAGGTCGCACTGGGGGTCCGGCGTCTCCAGATTGATGGTCGGCGGGATGATACCGTCGCGGATGGCCAGCGCGCAGGCAATGGCCGAGATCGACCCCGCAGCGCCCATCAGGTGCCCCACCATCGACTTGGGCGAGCTGATCGGGACCTTGTACGCCTGATCGCCGAAGACCTTCTTGATACTGACGGTCTCCGAAACGTCGTTCAAGGGGGTGCCCGTGCCGTGAGCACAGATGTAGTCGATGTCTTGCGGGCCCAGGCCGGCCGACTTAAGGGCGCGACTTATGGCCAGGGTCGCCCCTCCGCCAGACGGATCGGGAGCGGTCACGTGGTAGGCATCGGCGGTTAGGCTCCCTCCCAACATCTCGGCGTAGATCGACGCGCCCCGCCGCTTGGCATCCTCATAGCGCTCCAGGATCATCACCCCCGCTCCCTCGCCGGGAACGAAGCCGTCGCGGTGCAGGTCGAAGGGGCGGCAGGCCTTCTGGGGCTCGCCGTTGCGAGTGGACAACGCTCTCATGTTGCAGAGGGCAGCGAAGACCACAGGGATGAGAGCCGACTCCGAACTGCCGGCGATAACCGCCTCCGCCTCGCCCGTGTCGATGAGTCGCTTGGCCTCCACCAAGGCATAGACGCCGCTGGCACAGGCGGCGATGGAGCTGATGACCGGCCCGCGGATGCCCCATAGCATCGATACCTGGCAGGAGCCCATGTTGGGGATCAGGGCAGGTATCAGCAGAGGGCTCACGCGATTGGGGCCCTTGGTAAGGAAGACCCTCTCTCCCTCCACCACGTCGGGCATGCCGCCGCCGCCGGTATTCATCACCACGCCCACCGAGTCCCGGTTGTGCTCGTCAATGGTCAGGCGAGCGTCAGCGAGGGCCATCTTGGTGGCGGCCACCGCGAACTGGACGAAGCGGGAAGCGCGGCGAGCGGTCTTGGCATCCATGTACTGGACAGGGTCAAAGCCCTTCACCTCGCCGGCGATTCGACAACTGTACGGGCTGGCATCGAAGGTGGTAACCGGCCCCACGCCGGAGACGCCCTGAGTCAGGTTGCGCCAGAACTCCTCCACCGTAAGGCCGTTGGGGCTTATTACCCCGATGCCGGTGATCACCGCTCGACTCACAGCCTCAGCTCCGCCTCGCCTGCCACCAGTATCTCGTCTCCCTGGTTCAGGCATTCTACTGAGCAGGCCGTTCGCTCGCCTTCCACACGCTGCACCCGCCCTTGGACGGTCACCACATCGCCCGGCCGCGCTGCTCCCTTGAAACGCGCCTTCAGCCGCCCGCCGGAGAGCCAAGCCCGGCCGAAGGCGGCCGTCAGCATCTCCGACAGATAGGCCAGCAGGAGCATGCCGTGGGCGATAGTGCCCCCGAAAGGCGTCCGGGCGGCGAAGGTTGGATCCACGTGGATGGGATTGAAGTCGCCGCTGGCACGAGCGTAACGGTCTATCTTCTCCTGGCTGAGCGTCCTGTCCAGGGACGGCAACTCCGCCCCCACTATCCAGCGCTTTTTGTCTGTCGCTTCCTCACTCATTGCGGCACCATCACCGTCGACCGACCGGCCAGCACCGGCCGCGTGGACTCGTCCACGCCCTCCATCGCGACAGCCAGGATCCACCACCCGGCCCGCTGCGAGCGCTGGCTCAGCCAGGCGCGGCAGGTGATCTGCTCGTTCACCTCCACCGGCCGCACGAACTCCAGCTCCTGAGAAACGTGAATAGAGCCCACCGGAAGGGCCATCTCCTCCATCAGCGAGCGCAGAGCGAGGGCGGCCACCACCATGGGCGGCACCCAGGCTTTGCCTTCCGCCTGAGCCAGGCGAGGCAGGGCCTGGTCCTCTACCGCCTCCAGATAATGAACCACCGCCTCCTCGTCCAGAACGAAGGACGTAGCTCCAAGCTGATGGCCCTTCTCTAAGGCTTCGATGGCCTTGGTCACACTCTAGATTCCCCCACCGCTTGATGCAAGGCTCCCGACATGAATGACACAAAAAGGCCGAACTGTCAATTGCGCGTTGCCGTCCATTTGATGGTATAATCCGCTCAACGGTTGCCGAATCGCTCCCATAGAGTAAGCCAATAGGCCCACCTCCGGAAGGCAGGTCTTGGGAGGAAAACCTTGGACTTCGGCCAGTTGGAAGCTTTCGTTCAGGTGGCAGCCCACCGCAGCTTCAGCCGAGCAGCCGAGGCGCTTCAGCTGACCCAGCCTTCTATCACCGCTCGCATAAAGGCCCTAGAGCGGGAACTGGGCGACGAGGTGTTCGAGCGCGGCAGCCGCGGCGTGCGCCTGACAAATGCTGGCATCATCTTCCTTCCCCACGCCGAACGCATGCTTCAGATGCTACGGGAGGCCAAAGGAAGCGTAGAGGAAATCCGCAGCGTCCAGGCAGGCACCCTCCGCCTGGGCTCCGCTCTCACCGTCAGCACCTACGTCCTGCCCCGCATCCTGCGCACCTTCTACTCTCACTACCCCGGCGTGGAGGTGATAGTGTACACCGGTCGGTCGGAGGAGATGCTGAGTCTAGTGCTCACCGACCAGGTTCACGTGGGGCTAGTGCGCTCTCTTATACACCGCGAGGTGGAGACTATCGACCTCTACGTGGACGATGTGATCCTGGTCACCGACCCCGATCATCCCTTCGCCACCACCCATCAGGCCACGATCGAGGAGGTGGGCAGGCAGTCGGTCATCCTCGCCGACCGCGGCTCCAGCTACTACGGCCTCATCAACAACTTCTTTCGCCAGGCCGGGGTTGTGCCCAATGTGATCATGGAGCTGGATAGCATGGAGGCCACCAAGCGGATGGTGGAGGAAGGGCTGGGGATCGCCCTCCTGCCCAGGGTGTGCCTGGAGCGCGAGCTGAATCTGGGCCTGCTGGCCGAGGTGACTATCACCAACGCGCCGCCCATCAACCGCCAGATCGCCCTCATCTACCGCAAGAGCCGCAGGCGAGCCCGCACCGTCCAGGCCTTCCTGGAAGTGCTCGTATCCATCTACAGCCAGGGGCTACCCACCGAGGCGACGGGCGGGCGGGACGCCCGCTAGCCCACCGCCGCCGCTATCTCCTTGAGGCGATCCACGTTCTCCTTGTCCGGCCCTTCCGGCTTCTTGCCCTCCTCGGGGAAGCCGGGCACCTCCAGCAGGAAGGGCTGATCGCGGAAGGCGGGATGGGCCATGATCACTTCGAACCCCGCCCGGCCGATGTGGCCCTCGCCGATGTTCTCGTGGCGGTCGACGCCGCCGCCCAGAAGGCACTTGGAGTCGTTGGCATGGATGGCCACCAGGTGGGCCAACCCCACCTCTCGCTCCAATTCGTCTAGGGTTGCCGCCAGCCCGTCTGCCGTCGCCACGTCATAGCCGGCTGAGAAGGCATGCTGGGTGTCGAAGCAGACCTTCAGGCGGGGGCTGGCCACCTCCTTCATGATCGCCCCAAGCTCGCTGAACTTGCGGCCAACGCTGTCGCCCATGCCCGCGCTGTTCTCCAGAATGAGCCAGCTATCCTCAGGCGTCTCAGCCAGCACACGACGAACTGAATCCACGATCTGGCCGAACACCGCCTCATAGCCCGCTCCCCGATGGCTGCCGATGTGGAAAATGACACCCTTGGCTCCGATAGCCGAGCTGAGCACCATGTCGGCGATGAGAGCGTCCTCAGACTTGATGAGATTCTCAGGGTTGCTGGTGGCCAGGTTCACCAGGTAGACGCCATGGATGAACACCGGCCAGA
>CAZXAF010000129.1:0-4889 GCA_964638905.1 uncultured Dehalococcoidia bacterium | reverse complement strand
TCGCGGTGGACGCTCTGGGCAGCGAAAACGTGGTGGGCGTGGCCATGCCCTCCCGTTTCTCCTCCGAGGGGAGCATCAGGGACGCCCGCGAGCTGGCGGACAACCTGGGCATTCAGTTGATGACCATCCCCATCGAGGAGCCGTTCTCCGCTTTCCTTGACCTCCTCAGCGAGCCTTTCTCTGGCACCGAGTTCGGAGTGGCCGAGGAGAACATCCAGTCGCGTATCCGCGGCCTGATCATCATGGCCTTGTCCAACAAGTTCGGCTGGCTGGTGCTGGCCACCGGCAACAAGAGCGAGATGGCTACCGGCTATGCCACGCTCTACGGCGACATGGCCGGCGGCTTTGCCGTCATCAAGGATGTGCCCAAGACGCTGGTCTATCGCCTGTCCCGCTATCGCAACGGCGTGGGGCCAGGACCGGTCATTCCCCAAAGGGTAATCGACAAGGAGCCGTCGGCGGAGCTGCGCCCCGATCAGCGGGACGAGGACACTCTGCCGCCCTACGAGACGCTTGACCCCATCCTCGAGGCCTACGTGGAGGAGGACAAGAGCGTCGACGCCATAGCGGCCATGGGCTTCGACCAGGAGCTGGTGAAGCGGGTCATGGCCATGGTGGACAGGAACGAGTACAAGCGTCGCCAGGCTCCTCCCGGCGTCAAGATCAGTCCCCGCGCCTTCGGCCGTGACCGCCGCCTGCCGATAGCCAATCGCTACAAGGGCTTCTAGCCGCTGATGGTAATTCAAGCCGTCTTTTTCGACTACGGCGGCGTCATCGGCCGCCTCGACCGCCAGGAGATGGCCCGGCTGGAGGACAAGTATGGGCTGCCTCCCGGCGGGTTCTGGCACGCGCTGTTCGAGATCCCCGAGTGGTACGAGGTGGAGGTCGGCCGCGGCTCGGAGAAAGGCTGGCTGAGGGCTGCCCTGGACAAGCTGTACGAACTGGCCGGGCGGCCGATACCGGCCATTCGCCAGGAATGGCACTACATCTGGAAGGGCATCGATGAGGACGTCGTCTCTCTGGCCCGCAAGCTGCGGGCTCGCTACAAGGTGGGCATGATCAGCAACGCTACCAAGAACCTAGAGGAGATCCTGGAGAACCATCACCGCATCATCGATCTGTTCGATGTGGTCATCAACTCGGCGCGGGTGGGCATGGCCAAGCCGGACGTGCGCATCTACTACCTGGCCGCCGACAGGATGGGGGTGCCGGTTTCCGCCTGCGTGTTCACCGACGACCTGATTCACAACATTGAGGGAGCGCAGGCTGCCGGCATGCAGGCCATCCACTTTCAGGGCGCGGCCGATCTGGAGCGCCGACTGCGGGCGCTGGGGGTCAGTTGGTAGGTGTGGCGGCCGGTGTGGGTACTGGCTCGGGCGTTGTGACTAGCGGGGGCGATGCGTCGGGCGTTACGACTGGCGTCGGCGCTGCCTTGGGCGTCTCCTCCGGCTGGTTGGGCTTGAAGGGCTCCCCGTCCACCAGCAAGCCTTTGACTGCGGCGTTGCCCGAAGAGTCGATCGCCACGCGCACCTTCACGTCGTCGGCATTCTCGATGATGGAGCCGCTCCCCTCCGGCACGAAGTAGCTCTCGATCCCGTACTCCACATCGAGGCTGTCGGGCCGGATCTCGGTCACTCTCCCCTTGATGTACAGCCCATCCGGCGGCGATTGGGACGCGGAGCGGACGTCCCAGACGTCGCCCTGCTGCATCAGGCCCACATAGATGCGGTCGCCCACCGCGAAGCCGGCGTACCCGCGGAGTGTGGAGATGGTATAGCGCAGGTTCACGTAGTCCCCGCGAAACAGGTCCCGCGGGTCGACGGGCACCGTCTGGAGGACGACCTCCTCGCCGGTGGCCAGCGTTCGCTCCTTGGGTACGATGATGACCAGGAGCAGCGCTACCTGTAGCGCCACCACGGCCAGGAAAGCGAGACGGAACAAGGTGGTGCGGTTCTCCATCATCCGCCCCTAACCTGGCGCAACAGCCGTCGGCGATAGGACTCGAGTAGGAACGCCACGGCCAGAACCAGCGCTCCCGCTCCCAGGAAGAACAGCGAGCGGTCGAACAGATCCAAGGCCCAGTCGAAGTAGCGGGTGAGCACGAGGATGGCGAAGGAGCCCAACGCGATGTTGATGTGTGCTTCGCTGTCTCGCGCTACGCCAACGGCCACGGTTCCCAGCAGGGCGGCCGCCAGCAGGATGTTGTACAGGGCAGCGGCCGGCTCGGGCTTCTCGATGGGTACGTAGGCGGTGACGAAGGCGAGGGCCACCAGCGCCAGGGCGGCGACGGCCTCGTACGGCAAGGAGGCGAGGGACCGGCGCCAGAGGTAGAAGGCGGCGCCGAAGCTGACCACGGTGGCGGCGCTCAAGAGGGAGTAGGTCAGGACAAGCCGCCCGAGCATGTCAGGGATGGATTCATCGGTCAGGTCGAACAGGCCGGTGAAGCCCAGGCCGAAGAGCGCGGCGAGGCTCATCACGAGGCCGATGACCTGAAGGGGCCGGTGTAGGTCTCGCAGCGGCGGCAGGCCTTCGTGCAGCCAGGCCAGCCCGTAGTACAGCGGGCCGAGTATGCCGTACAGGGAGAGGACACGTATGGCGGTGACCTGTTCGGAGCCGCTGTACTCCATCCAGACGGCGGCCTGCATCCCCAGGCCCGCGGCCGCCACCAGCGCGGACAGGGCGAGAATGGGGCTGGAGCGCAGGAGATAGGCCAGCGGCACTACTCCCACGAACCAGTAGAGGAGCAATCGCGGTTCGTCAGGCTGGACGTTGTAGATCTGCCCCACGAGGAAGACGGCAGCCCCGTAGAAGATAGCACCCAGGAAGGTGATGGCGTCGCCCACTCTGGGGAAGCGCAGCTCGTACTTCAGGACGTATCCCAGGGCGTAGAGGAAGACGGTGGTGCCCATGATGAGCGCCACCTTGAGCCCGCGGGGTAGGTCGAACTCCTGACGGTTGGAGGCGATGAGAAGAATGATGCCTACGCCGACGAGGATGGCGCCGACGACGGCCAGGATGGAAGCCAGGCGGCCGAGACGCCAGACGCGCACGGCTGTCGGCGGGCGCAGGCCGTAGTGACAGAGGATGGCCGCCGCCTGGCGGGCGCCGATCAGGCGCTCCTGCTGCCAGCGCTCCACCTCGGCCTGGAGCCGTCCGAGGAAGTCGTCCCCTGGGCTATCTTGAGGGCGGTTCTCGCTGTCCATGCTGATTGACGGAGACGAACTGTACGGCTCAAAGTAGACTACCTTGGTTGGGCTTTGTCAACACCTGCCCTGGCCCGCTGCCGCTTCTCCCCCTGGACGCGGCCTCGGCGCTCCGGCTACAATTGACTATCGGTTCGCCTTCGCTCTGATTCGGAGGTGTCGCTGTGCCTCAGCGTGTCACGACCGAAGTCATCCCCCAGGTCCGCGAGATGGCCTGCGAGCTGGTTCGCCGCTCGGCCCGCCGGCTGCGCCACCTGCGCTACTGCGACCTGCGCATCGAGGTGGGCGAGGGCAAGGGGGCGGCTGCCGAGAACGGCATGGACAAGTTCAGCGGCGAGGACTACGGCTTCTCCTTCGGCGTGCGGGTCATCGCCGGGGAGAAGATGGCAGCGGCGGGCTACTTCGGCCAGCAGTTGGGCGCCGCCGACCTGCCCCGCCTCCAGCGCGTCCTCCGCGCCGGCATCGACCACGCCTACGAGCGGGCGCTGGCCAGCGCCCAGAGCAAGGCCCTGGCCCGCGAGCGCCTGGGCCCCCTGGCCGAGGCCCTCCACAGCACCGAGCTGGCCCCCATCGAGGTGCGCCAGGACAGCGTGCCGCCCCGGTATCAGATCGACCCCCGCTCGCTCTCCCTGGACGAGATCGTTCGCTACGTGCGGGAGGTCTCCAAGGGCGTGCAGGGCGTCGACCAGCAGGTCATGTACAACCAGATTGGCGCCTCGACTACTCTCAGCCGCCAGCTCTTCTGCAGCTCCGAGGGGGCGAACATCGACCAGAGCTGGGCGATGACCGGCGGCATGTGCTTTGTGGTAGCGGTGGGCAAGGAGGGCAGCCAGGAGCTGTACGATTTCGTCGGCCACCAGCGAGGGTGGGAGGCGATCAGCCGGGGCGTGGACGAGGAGTTCATCCAGCGGCCCGACCTGAGTACGTTCTCCCTCGAGCTGGCCAGGGACACAGTGGCCCTCGCCAACTCGAGGCCGCTGAAGGCCACCGACAAGGACGTGGTGGTGGTCACCGACCCCCACTACAACGCTCTCCTGGTGCACGAGATCATCGGCCACCCCACGGAGGCCGACCGCGCCCTGAAGATGGAGACGGGCTACGCCGGCCGGAGCTGGCTGCTCAGGGACCTGGCGGAGAACCAGCTGGGCAAGCGGGTGGGCTCGGAGGTGCTGACCGCCTTCACCGATGCCACCCTCTCCGGCTTCGGCCACTACCTGTACGACGACGAGGGTACGCCGGCCAGGCGAGTCGTTCACGTGGACAAGGGCATCTTCAGCGGCTTCATGAACAGCCGCCAGACGGCCGCCCTGCTGGAGGCTGAGCCCAACGGCTCCTACAAGGCCACCGACGCCTCGCTGGTGCCCCTGATCCGCATGTCCAACACCTGCTTCGCCGGCGGCGACCGCGATCCTCAGGACATCATCCGGGAGGTGGAGCACGGCTACTACGTGGTGGGCCATCGCATCCCGTCCATCTCCGAGCAGCGGGAGAACTTTCGCATCACGGCGATGAAGGTGTTCGAGATCCGCAACGGCGAGCTGGGGGAGATGTTCCGCGACGGCGGCCTGACCAGCGACAGCCGCGACTACTTCCTGAGCATCGACGCCGTGGGCAACGACTTTCGGCTGTTCCCCATCCCCAACTGCGGCAAGGGCCAGCCGATGCAGACCAAGCGCATGAGCAACG
>CAZXAF010000128.1:0-5018 GCA_964638905.1 uncultured Dehalococcoidia bacterium | reverse complement strand
CCATCAGCGCCGACCCCGGCCAGGCCTACTTCGCCCGCTTCGACCGCCAGGCGGTGGTCGTACGCTATGACAAGCCCGACCTACAGCTAGCCGCCCTGAACGCCGACAGCCGCTGTCTCATCCTCAGCGGCGGCCGGATGCCGCTTTCCTACGTCAGCGAGCGGGCGGAAGCGGAGGGAGTACCCCTGCTGATCACCGCCAAGGATACAGTTGCCGCTGTGCATGCCGTGGAGGATCTGTACTCCAGAAGCCGCTTCGGGCCTCGAAAAGCGGAGCGCATGGCCCAGCTTGCGGGCGAGCATCTGCACTACGATGGGCTCCTGCAAGCGCTGGGGATACGCCAGAAGGGGCCAAGCGGGAACTAGGAGAAGCGGAGCTCAGGACTCGAGCGAGGTCCGAGACGAGGCAGCGCGTTGCCTCTCGGCGCTCTCCACGGCTTCTTTCCCCTGCGAGACCCTACCCCCCTCTTTCGCGGTCGAGGCGGCGACTCCCGTCTTCTTCGTCGTGCAGTAGGGGCAGGCCACCCAGTTGAAGTTCAGGGGACGGCCGCAGTTGGCGCAGGGCTCCTTGAGCTGGGTGCGGCAGTAGGGGCAGATGACGAAATCGCCGCTCACGTAGCGCTTACAGGAGGGGCAGATGCCTTGATCCTCCAGCTCCTGGAGAAGGGCTTCCTCCTCCAGGGAGCGGGCATAGGCCTCGGCCAGCGTCTCGCTGGGCCGCAGGATCATGTAGATGAACCAGCCCAGGACGTTGAACACCAGAACAAGGAGGATGGCCACTATCTGGAAAGCCACGTCGCGGGTCCTGTCGCGGATGTCCCGATAGGTCCAGGCAACGACGCTTATCCAGAGAACCAGCACGTAGGCCACGCCGATGGTGGCTGCCAGAGCCGCTGCGTTCTCCCAACTACCTCCCGGCCAGTTCATGTTCCTGCCCTTTCTCCTAAGCTGGCCGATTATACCACGCCTTCTCTGGTACTGTCATCTCGGGATTGCCCTGGCTATGCGGCTGCTTTGAAGATAAACTGAGGTGGGCTTCCCTCATAGCAATTCCCATGAAAGAGACGACCAAGGCCGCTGATACCAGAGAGACCGAGAAGCTGCGCCTGAGCCTGACGGACATGGCCTTCCAGGGCGGAGCCATGGGCCGCCACGACGGCCAGGTGGTGTTCGCCGCCTACGGCATCCCCGGCGAGGAGACAGTGGTGGAGATCGAGCGGCGCAGCAGGGACTACCTGATGGGCCGAGTGGTGGAGGTGCTTTCTCCCTCGCCTCATCGGGTGGAGGCGCCCTGCCCCTATTTCGGTAGCTGCGGCGGCTGTCAGTGGCAGCACATCGACTACCCTTTCCAGGCCGAGCTCAAGGCGCGCATCGTCGGCGAGCAGTTGCGGCGCATCGGCAAGTTCCAGGAGCCGCCGGTAGCAGCCACGGTGACAGCGGAGGAGCAATGGCACTATCGCAATCACGCTCGCTTCAGCACCGACCGCCAGGGCCAACTGGGCTTCGTTAGCCTGCTCAGGCGGCGCTTCATTCGCATCGACCAGTGCCGGATCATGCATCCCTGGATCAACGGCGTGTTGGAGCAACTCCAGGGCAAGTGCTCTGGGCTGCACCAGGTGGCCATCCGCTACGGCGTCAATACGGAGCAGGCCCTTATCCACCCCTCGCTGAAGGAGATCGACGATTCGATCCCGTCGGGCCAGGCCTTCTACGAGGAGGAGCTCCTGAGCAAGCGCTTCCGCATCTCGGGCGCCTCTTTCTTCCAGGTGAACACCCGCCAGGCAGAAGTGCTGATAGAGGTCGTGCGCGAGAAGCTGGCCCTCGCTCAGGACCAACTGCTGCTGGACGCCTACGCCGGCGTGGGCACCTTCGCTGTGCTGCTGGCGCCCTACGTCAAGAGGGTGATAGCCATCGAGGAGTCGCCGGCGGCGGTGGCCGATGCGGTGATCAACCAGGCGGGGATCAAGAACATCGTCTTCTATCAGGGGAAGGTGGAGCAGATCCTGCCGGAGCTGCGCCGGCGTGTGCAGGCCGCCATCCTCGACCCGCCGCGCATCGGCTGTCATCCCGATGTCATCGCCGCTGTCCTCAAGCGGCCGCCGGCCAGGCTGGTCTACGTCTCCTGCGATCCGGCCACCCTCGCCCGCGACCTGCGCATCCTCTGCGAGGGCGGCTATCGCCTGCAGGACGTGCAGCCAGTGGACATATTCCCCCACACATTCCACATCGAGTGCGTGGCGACGCTGGTGCGGGAGTAAATGACAGCCGAGTTGATCCTCGCCTCCGGGTCGCCTCGCCGACGCCAGCTCCTCGCCCACCTGGGCATTCCCTTTCGAGTGGTCGTTCCCACGGTAGAAGAGAGCGCCGCGCCTCCGGCTTCCGGCCGACCTGAGGAGCTGGCCGAGGCACTGGCCCTGGCCAAGGCGGAGGCGGTGGCCACACAGGAGAAGGAAGGCATTGTCATCGCCGCCGATACGATCGTGGTGGACGGCGAGACCATCCTGGGCAAGCCGGCGGACGGCTCGGAGGCTAGGGCGACGCTCCGGCGCCTGCGGGGAAGGACGCATCGCGTGATCACCGGCCTGGCGGTGATAGACGCCGCCCGACTCGCTTTCAGAGGGAGACGACCCTCGCCTGAAGGCGAGGGCATCGAAGCCACAGCCTTCAGGCTGTGGTCTCGCAACCACCTTGAAGTACCTCTTGGCCTTGCTGACCACGTCACCACTCACGTCCGCATGCGGCCCTACAGCGACGAGGAGATCGCCGCCTACGTGGCCCGCGGCGAGCCGCTGGACAAGGCCGGCGCCTACGCCATCCAGGACGAGCAGTTCCGTCCGGTCGCCTCCTACGACGGCTGCTACTGCAACGTCGTCGGCCTGCCGCTCAAGGCGCTCGTCGCCCTCCTGAGGAGGGCAGGGCTCGACATAACGCCAGACGGCCTCCAGAAGCTACCGCCGGAGTGCGCGGCCTGTCCTATCGTCGTTGAATGATGGCGTAGGGGCGCAAAGGCCCAAATGATTCGCCCATCCTTCGACAAGCTCAGGATGAGCGGTGCCCAACCCAGTCAGGATGAGCCCGTATCCAACCCGCTCGTGGTGAGCCTGTCGAACCATGAGCGACATGGCCTCCAGTTGCCAGCGCTCTGCCGTTGAGTCCGCTGCCCCGCCGGTGCTAGAATGCCGTGAGGAGGGCGGATGGACGTACTCAGCGGGCTGAACCCGGCTCAGCGCCAGGCTGTAGAGATCAGCGAGGGGCCTCTCCTCATCCTGGCCGGGCCCGGCAGCGGCAAGACCCGCGTCATCGCCCACCGCATCGCCTACCTCATTGCCCACGAGCGCGTCCACCCCCGTCGCATCCTGGCCGTCACCTTCACCAACAAGGCGGCGCGCGAGATGCGCGACCGCATCTTCGAGCTGGTGGGCAGCGACATCGGCCAGGACATAACGCTCGGCACCTTCCACGCCGTCTGCGCCCGCATGCTGCGCGTCGACGGCGAGCGCATAGGCCTGTCGCGCGCCTTCGCCATCTATGACGAGGCCGACCAGCTCGCCATAGCCCGCCAGGTGATGCAGGACCTGGGCCTCGACCCCCGCCGCACGTCGCCGCGGGCTGTCCTGTCGACGATCTCGCGGGCCAAGAGCGAGCTCGCCACCGCTGAGGCCTACGCCCAGCTCGTGGGCGACTACTTCCAGGAGATCGTCTCGCGGGTGTACGCGCGCTATCAGGAGGCACTGGAGGCGAACAACGCCGTCGACTTCGACGATCTGCTGATGAAGACCGTCCAGCTCTTTCGCGACCACCCCGACGTCCTCGACAAGTACGCCCAGCGCTACCTGCACATCCACATCGACGAGTTCCAGGACACGAACGTCGCCCAGTACGTGCTGGCCCGCCAGCTCGCCAGCGGCCACGGCAACATCTGCGTGGTGGGCGACCCCGACCAGTCGATCTACACCTGGCGGGCGGCCGACCTACGCAACATCCTCAACTTCGAGCGCGATTTCCCCAAGGCCAAGGTCGTCTACCTGGAGCAGAACTATCGCTCCACCCAGACCATCCTCGATTCGGCCCACAACGTCATCAGCGTCAACCGCCAGCGCAAGGAGAAGAAGCTCTGGACGGAAAACCAGCGCGGCTCGCGGGTGGTGGTGCACGAGGCCTACGACGAAGAGGAGGAGGCGGCCTTCGTGGCGGACGAGGTGGAGGCCCTGACCAAGGGCAACTCCCACTCGCCGCGGGCCCTCGCCGTCATGTACCGCACCAACGCCCAGTCACGCCCCTTCGAGGAGGCGTTCGTCCGCCGCGGCATCCCCTATCGGCTGGTGGGGGGCACCCGCTTCTACGAGCGGCGGGAGATCAAGGACCTCCTGGCCTACCTGCGCCTGGTGCACAATCCGTTCGATGCCGTCTGCCTGCTGCGGGTGATCAACGTGCCGCCGCGAGGCATCGGCCAGCGCACGGTGCAGGAGCTGAACCGCTGGTCGAGGGAGCTGGAGATACCGCCCTACGCCGCGCTTCAGCTCGTGGCCGAACAGGAGGCCGCCCAGAGCTCCGCTCATGATGAGGCTGTCGAACCCGCTCATGGTGAGCCTGTCGAACCATCCTTCGACAAGCTCAGGATGAGCGGTAGCCAAACGCCTCACCCATTCCAGAAGCGCATCGCCGCTGCCCTTCTGCGCTTCCTGGATCTGCTCAACGAGCTTATCAAGGAAGCGCCCAGGCAGAGCCTGTCGGACCTGCTGGACGCCATCATCGCCAGTGCTGACTACCGCCGCTACCTGCTGGAGGACTTCCCCGACGGCGAGGAGCGCTGGGAGAACGTGCAGGAGCTGCGGACGGTGGCCAGCCAGTACGACGGGCTGGCCCCAGCCGAGGCGCTGGCCCGCTTTCTGGAGGACGCGGCGCTCATCACCGACATCGACGAGTACGACGAGAGGGCCGACGCCGTCACCCTGATTACCCTCCATGCCGCCAAGGGGCTGGAGTTCCCGGTGGTGTTCATCGTGGGGATGGAGGAGG
>CAZXAF010000127.1:0-5081 GCA_964638905.1 uncultured Dehalococcoidia bacterium | reverse complement strand
CCACCTCGCCGGTGAGGGCCACGATGGGTACGGAGTCCAGCCAGGCGTTGGCGATACCGGTCACCAGGTTGGTGGCTCCAGGGCCGGAGGTGGCGCAGCATACACCTACCTTGCCCGAGGCCCTGGCATAGCCATCGGCAGCGTGGGCGGCTACCTGCTCGTGTCGCACCAGAATGTGCTTGAGCTGAGGGTATTGGGATAGGATGTCGTAGAAAGGCAAGGTGCTCCCGCCGGGCAGTCCGAAGATATACTCCACCCCCTCCCGCACCAAGCATTCGCAGGTCATCTGCGCTCCCGTCAGTTCCATATCTGCTCCTCCCCTCTAGTGGCGGGATTCTCCTTCAACCATGGCCGATTGTCCTACCAATTGCAGGCTCATCTCTTTATCAATCTTTAAAGACGGCGCCCCTGCTGGCGCTTGTTACAGACTGGGCGTAGCGTTTTAGATAACCGCTATCGATCTTGGGCTGGAAGGGAGGCAGAGCGGCCAGGCGCGCCTCGATCTCCCCCTGGCTGAGGGCGGTATCCAGGCGCTGGTCGGCGATGTCGATGATCACCTCATCGCCGTCCTGGAGGGCGGCGATCGGGCCGCCAGCCGCTGCCTCCGGCGACACGTGACCGATGGCAGCGCCGCGCGTGGCGCCCGAGAAGCGGCCGTCGGTGATCAGGGCCACCTTGTCGTCCGCCCCCATGCCCGAGATGATGGAGGTAGGGGAGAGCATCTCCGGCATCCCCGGGCCGCCCATGGGCCCCTCGTAGCGCAGGACGATCACGTCTCCCTCGCTGAAGTCGCCGTCGAGCAGGGCCTGGACACATTCATCCTCGGAGTCAAAGCAGCGGGCTGGCCCACGATGGCTCATCATCTGGGGGGCCACCGCCGACGACTTGACCACCGCTCCCTCCGGCGCCAGGCTGCCGAAGAGAACGGTCAGGCCGCCTCGGGGCGAGTAGGGCTCGGCGAACGGCCGGATCACTTCCCGATCGGTCACCTCAGCGTCGGCGATGTTCTCACCCACCGTCTCGCCGGTGACCGTGGGCACCTTCGTGTGCAGCACCGACTTCAGCTCTTTCATGACGGCCGCGATGCCACCGGCCCGGTGAAGGTCCTCCACGTGGTGGGGTCCCGCCGGGCTCAGGCGACACAACTGGGGCGTGCCGGCGCTGATCTCGTTCACCATGTTCAGGGGGAAGTCCGCCTTCGCCTCGTGGGCGATGGCCATGAGGTGGAGTATGGAGTTGGTGCTCCCCCCCAGAGCTGTATCCACCGCCAGCGCGTTCCAGATGCCATCGGCGGTCACCATTCGCCGCGGCCGCAGGTCGGCCTCAAGGATCTGCATCACCTGGGCTCCGGTCTCCTTGGCCAGGCGGATGCGGGCAGAGTCCACGGCGGGGATGGTGCCGTTGCCGGGCAGAGCCAGCCCCAGAACCTCGGTGACGCAGTTCATGGTGTTGGCGGTGAACATGCCGGCGCAGGAACCGCAGGTGGGACAGGCCACCTCCTCCAGCCGATACAGCTCCTCCTCGGACAGCTTCCCCTTGCTCACCATGCCCACCGCCTCGAAGACGGTGTTCAGGTCCACAGCCTTGTTCTGCCACCGGCCGGCCAGCATCGGCCCACCGGAGACGAAGATGCAGGGCAGGTTCAGCCGCACCGCCGCCATAAGCATTCCTGGCACGATCTTGTCGCAGTTGGTGACGAACACCAGGGCATCGAAGGCGTGGGCGATGGCCATGCACTCCACGCCATCGGCGATGACCTCCCGGCTGGCCAGGCTGTAGCGCATGCCGATGTGGCCCATGGCGATGCCGTCGCCCACGCCGGGGACGTTCACCTCGAAGGGAGTGCCGCCAGCGCTGCGCACGCCGGCCTTGACTGCCTCGGCGATCTGGCGCAGGTGGATGTGGCCGGGGATGATCTCGTTGTAGCTGTTGACGACGCCGATAAAGGGCTGGTTAATCTCCTTGTCGGTGAGGCCCAGAGAGCGCAACAGCGACCTTTGGGGCGCCCGTTCCATGCCCTTCTTCACCTTGTCGCTTGTCAAGACAGGCCTAGCAGTCGCTGTCATGGCTCGTTTCTCCTCCAGAGTGGAGATCCGCTCCGGCCAAAACGACCGATCCCGTCCCCTGAAGGGACGGGATCATACAAGAACCCTCGCGGTACCACCCTTCTTCGTCCGCCAGGTTAGCGCTGGCAGCACCCCAAAATTACAAATCCCGCCCCAAAAGGGATCCCGCTGGGGCGGGGACGGTGCCACCCTTCCTCTCCAACCTACCGGAGCTCTCTAAGCGCTGTAACGGGCGCTCCCGACCAGACCTACCGAGATACGCAAGAAGCTCGGCCTGGCGGCTCTGGGGCGAGTTCGAGACTCCTTTGCTGCCGGGTTCTCACCTTGTCCCCGGTTCTCTTGAGCAGGGAGAAGCCTCTACTACTCCCCTTCCTCGCCTTTTCCACTTGGGTTGTGAGCGCCATTCTAGCAACCAAAATTCACAGTGTCAAGCAACATTGCTCAGTTTTTTGCCGGTCTCCTTCATTCCCGAGCTTTTCCGGGCCAGAGGGTATCGGCCCCTGCGGGCGACGATGCCCCAGGCGTCCAGCAGCCAGGTCAGCGGCCCCATCGCCTTCAGGAAGCCGACGTAGGTGGCCTCGCCGCGGATGATGCGGCAGGAGAGGCGCCAGAGGCGATCGCTGTGCTGCCAGCGGGGCCGGCCCCACCACGATGGTGCCGTAGTCCATCAAGAACCAGGCTAGGTGACGGCGATGGCCGCCGCAACCCAGAAGAGGCTCTGGATCAGGATCGCTCCCGCAAACAGCAGATAGGAGGCCGCTCGCTCCCACTTGTGGACGGCCAGACCGGCCGCCAGGGTGACCGCGAGCAGCGCGAGGGCGGTGGCAGGGATCTGCAGCACTTCGCTCTTGGGCCTGAGATCGGTTTGGCCCAGGGGTGGGAAGGCCAGGTTTAGCTGGTCGGCGAGGCCGGGGTATATGGCGAAGACGAACCCGAACAGGGCAACGTTGGCCAGCACGGCGATGAGGGCCAGCGCCTGGCCGCGTTGGTCCAGCCAGAAGGGGTGTTTCGCAACCAGGGGATGCTCAGCCCTTTGCCTTGGTGCTTCCTCCTCTTCCTCCGCCGGTTGAGGACGCTGGAGGCGTTGCATCTCCATGGTGAAGCGGACACTGTTCTCGGGCGAGATGGCGTAGGAGCCGGACGGCGTGACGATGTAGATCACCTCCCACGCCAACTGATGGGTGGAGTAGAACAGAACCTCGCCGATGCCCACGACGCTGGCTTTCCCCACGTGGTAGCACCACCAGTTGACCCCTCGGATCTGCAGGAAGCGCGCCTCCCGACCGGGTACACACCGCTCGATCTGGCCCAGAGGGATGAACTGGCGGATAAGCCCCCAGCGTATCGATAGGCCCTTCTCATCGAGGCTGTAGCTCATGGTGAAGCAGGCGTAGGTCCAGTAGGCGAAGATGGCTGCCAGGGCGAGGAGGCAGAAGGCGACCGCGAAGGCCAGGAATTTCGCCGCCGAGATGGCCCAAGGGCTGGCGAAAGCCATCAGCAGGGCCGCCAGGAGGAGGGCCAGGGCAACTATCACGGCGCCGGTGGCCGTGCCGATCAGGCGGGCAGGACGGTACATCACCGGGGCGACAACGCCTCCATATTCTATCTAGCGATGTGACAGGGTGTGCACCAGTGAGCGTACTTGCCGTTCTTGCCGCGCATCACGTCGAAGTAGAGGCGCTGGAGCTCGGCGGTGATCGGCCCCCGTTTGCCGTCGCCGACGGACCGATGGTCGACCTCGATCACCGGCGTCACGTGGGCGGCCGTGCCCGTCATGAAGCACTCGTCGGCCAGGTAGAGCTCGCTGCGGTCGATGGGCCGCTCGATGGTCTCGATAGCCAGCTCCTCGCGGCCCAGGGTGATGACGGTGTCGCGGGTTATGCCCATCAGGATGTTGGACCAGGCGGGAGGGGTGACAAGGCGGCCGCCCTGGACGATGAAGATGTTCTCGCCGCTGCCCTCCGACACGTGGCCGTCCTCGTTGAGCATGATCGCCTCGTCGTAGCCGTGCTCTATCGCCTCCGTCTTGGCCAAGGCCGAGTTCACGTAGATGCCGTTGACCTTGGCCCGGGCTGGGATGCTCGTATCCTCTATCCGTCGCCAGGAGGAGGTGCCGCAGCGGGCCCCCTTCTCGATGTCCAGATAGGGCCCGAAGGGGATGACGAAGATCAGGAAGTCGTCCTCCAGGTCGTGCAGGCGCACGCCCAGCGCCTCCGCGCTCTTGTACACGATGGGGCGAACGTACACGTCCTCCTGATAGCCGCACATCTCCACCAGCTTCACGGTGATCTCGCACAGCTCGTCAATGCTGTAGGGGAAGTCCAGCCTGAGCACGCGGCAACTCTGGTGCAGGCGCCGATAGTGGTCGGCCAGGCGGAAGATGTAGGCCTGCTTTTCCTCTTCGTTCCAGTTGCCGCGGATCCCCTCGAATACGGCCGTGCCGTAGTTGAAGGCGTGGGTCATTACGCTGATGTTGGCCTCAGCCAGGGGAACGAATTTCTTCTGGAAGTAGGCATACGGCGTAACCATAGCGAAAACGCTCCTTTCGAGGGGAGTTGCGCCTATTATAGCAGCCTGACGTTCAAGCACAACTCCTGGTCAGGGGTCGTTGACTCCCCTGGCCTGGCCAGGCTATCTTGAGAGTGTCCGGAGTGATGGTACAGATGGCAGGCTGGTTTCCCCTCGGCGATTTCGAGCTTCTGGTCGTGAGCGATGGCGTCCTCGATCTGGACGCCGGCTCCGTCTTCGGCGTCACCCCCCGCGTGATGTGGGAGCCGCTGGTCGGGCCCCTCGACGAGGAGCACCGCCTGGCCGTGGGCCTCAACTGCCTGCTGGTGCGGGCCCAGGGCAAGCTGATCCTCATCGAGACGGGCGTGGGCAACAAGGACACGCGCATCCCCGCCGGCGTCGGCGTCGACCAGGCGGGAACGCTGGTGGAGGACATGGCCCGCCACGGCATTCGGCCCGAGGACGTGGACATCGTCATCAACACCCACCTCCACTTCGACCACTGCG
>CAZXAF010000126.1:0-5120 GCA_964638905.1 uncultured Dehalococcoidia bacterium | reverse complement strand
ACAGGGCACGGAGGCCGTGGTGCTGGTGGGACATCAGAGCGTAGGCCTCGGTCTCCGACGGGTCGGAGAGGCGGACGAGGGCGGGGTGCAGCTCGCTTTGCATCAGGTCGCGGAAAGCGGCCAGCCCGTCGTCGAAAGTACGGAACAGCAGCCCCCGGTAGTCCTGCGCCTCTGGCAGGGGGTGGAGGCGTATGGTGGCCTCGGTCAGCACGCCGTAGGTGCCCTCCGAGCCCATCATCTGCCCGAGAATGCTAGGGCCGGCGGCGGTGGCCGGCACATCCTTTGTCTCCACGATGCCGACGGGGGTGACGACCCGCACGGCCTGGGTCAGGTGTTCGATCTTGCCGTAGCCGATGGAGTTCTGCCCGGCGGCGCGGGTGACGATCCATCCCCCCAGGGTGGAGAACTCGAAGGACTGGGGGAAGTGACCCAGGGTGAAGCCGTGCACGTTCAGTTGGGCCTCCACCTCTGGGCCGGTCACGCCGGCCTGGATGCGGGCCGTGCGCGAGACCGGGTCCACCGAAAGCACGCGGTCCAGCCTGGCCAGGTCGAGGGTGATGCAGAGGCGGTCGCCCGATTGAGGCTCAACGCCGCCCAGCACCGAACTGCCGCCGCCAAAGGGGATAACGGCGACGTCGCTATCGGCGGCCCCGGCCAGCAGCGCGGCTACCTGAGTCTCATCGGCGGGGTAGACCACGGCGTCGGGCGGGTGGGGAACGTAGCCAGCGCGCACGCGCACCAGGTCACGGTAACTCTTGCCGTAGGCGTGCTCGACGCGGGCACGCCGGTCGGTGAGGACCGCCTCGTCGCCCAGCAGCTTGCGCAGTGAGGCCAGCGACTGGTCGTCGAGTCGGGTGGGTCGCAACTCTATCTCCTCCAGGGCGACTGGTGGGCGCAGCTCCCGATCCCTGGGCAGCTCCAGCATCCGCTCCAGCCCGGGCCAGAAAGCGGCGCGGCCTTCCAAATCAAAGGACTGGTCCAGCGTGCCCCAGCCCCACCAGCGTAGATTTTGGATATCCATGTATTCCCTCCTGTGAGGACCTCGACCAAGTTGTGTCATTGCGAGTAGCGAAGGAAGCGGAGCGGCTGAAGCGACGAAGCAATCTCCAGATGTGAAGGGGGAGATTGCTTCGCCCCCTTCGGAGGCTCGCAATGACACTTCAGATGACCTTCGCCTCAGCCTGAATAGTATAGCAGATTTCGGCCTTTTGGCAAGAGAAAGAGCCGCTTGCACCAGTTGTGCAAGTGGCTCTTTGCGGCAGGCTTCATCTGTCCTAATCCAACGCTGCCAACACCTCCGCTGCGTCCACCTGCCCCCAGTGATAGCTCATGTCGGCGCTCATCTGCTGGGCGCGCTCCGCTTCCTGGCGTGCCCGGTAAGGATCCCCTGCCGCCAGGTGCGCCCAGGCCAATCCGATGCGGATGTCCGCCTCGTAGATGCGATAGCCGCCGTCGACGGCGTAGCCCAGCGCCTCGTTTAGGTCGCTGAACGCCGCTGGCGCATCTCCCAGGTGCCGCGCCGCCCAGCGTCCCCGCGCCAGCAGTGCTTCAATGAGCGCCGGGCGGAAGGTGATGCCCCGCGCGATTTTGAGCGCTTCGTCGTAATGTTGGCGAGCGTCCTCGTGCTGCCCGGCGCCGGCGTCCAAGTCGCCCAGGACGCGGTGGCAAAGGCTGCGGTCATCGGGCCAGCGATTGCGCTCACAAATCTCCAGGTTCACTTCGGTGACCCGCCGGGCATAGTCAGCCTGGCCGGTGCGGCACAGGTGGTCAGCGTAGTAGATGCCATCTGTGCTGAACAGGTAGCGAATGTTCATGCTTGAGTAGATTTCCCGCTCCAATGCCTCTGCCTGCCGGAAGGACGCGCCTGCGGCCTCCAGGTCGCCGCGAAGATGGGCCGCCAGCGCCTGAAATCCTAACGATGTGCGCTCATCTCGCTTGTCCTCCGCGCGGCGGGCCAGGGCCAGCGCTTGGCGGGCGGCGTTCGCGCTGGCGGCCAGCGCGCCGAGATAGGCGTGTAGCTCCGCCAGGTTCCGGTAGCCGACACTGGCGTTGCGCCAGTCTTCCATGCCCAGGGTAATTGCGTTGCCGCGCTCGTAGAACGACACCGCTTCGCCTAAACGCCCCAGGCTCCTCAGGCAGAGGCCGACTTCGTTCAGAATCCAGCCTTTGCCGAATGGCTCCCGCACTTGCGGCTCCCGGGAGGTGTCGCCGCCGAGGAAGAATTCCCGGAGTGTTGCAAATTCGGTTTCCCAGGCACCCAATACATTTGGCAACACAAAGCGGTCACCTTGGGAAATTCGCTCCGAGTAGATGCGCCACGCCTCATCATGCGCCCCGGCGCGACAGGCGTGGTGCACCACCTCGATCAGGGGCGCTAGGTCGTCCAGCGTGGGGAAGCGCGGCGTGTCCCCAGCCAGGTCCAGGTAGTAGTCCTTAATGCGCTCGTGCGCATCTTGGGCCTGGGCACGGTTGCCTGCGGTCAGGAGCGCCAGGTAGTGGTTGCGGATCAGCGGGTGGGCGGTGTAGTGGAGGGCACGCGGGTCGTAGCGCAGGATGCGGTAGTTAAGCAGGCACTGGATCATCGCCTCGAAGGCTGCGTCGTCCAGCGCGGCGATGGGCGCGTTGAGGGCGTCGGCGCCCATGTCGGCCCGGAACACCTTTTCCAAGGCCGTCTCCTCGACCGGCGTGCGGAAGGCGCTGAACAGGGTCAGGAAGGCGCGCTCTGCGTCGGTCAGGTGCTCGTCGTAGCGGCGCAGCACGCGGTGGACGCGCTCGTAGCGGGGCTCATCGGCTGTCGGCGGCGGGATTTCGCTGATGTAGGCCACGTCGCCCCCGTACAGGTCGGCCACGTAACCGCCCAGCAGGCCCAGGGTCAGGGCGTGGCCGTCCCAGTCCGCCACCGCCCGGTCCAGCGCAGCGTCGGGGCCTGTCACACCCACGTTGCGCAGCAGGGCGCGCCCGTCGGCGGGACTGAGGCGGGTCACGTCGCGGTGGGTGTAGGTGGTGTACTCCATTAGATCTAGCACTGGGGCACGGCTGGTGATCAGGCAGAAGGACTGGTGCTCTGGGCCGGCGAAGTAGCTCAGGAACTCGCGCAGGTTGGTGCTCATGAGCAGACCGTACTGGTCGCCTTCTTGGCGCTGCATCACCTCTAGCCCGTCCAGGACGAAGAGGTAGCGCCCCGCGCCCAGCATCGCGCCGATGATCTGCGCTCGCACGCTGGCCGATGGCACCTTGCGCGGATCAATGCGTCCGCCGCTCATGTAGTCCAACGCCGCCTCGAAGAACTCGTCCACGCTGGGCCTGGTGTAGAAGCCCCACCAGAACACACCATCCAGCGTAGGGCGATTTGCCAAATCGCCCAACAAGTCCACCCATTGGCGGGCCAGGCTGCTCTTGCCCTCGCCGCCGAAGCCGATGAGCCCCGTCACGCGGCGCTCCGGGTCGGCCC
Source organism: uncultured Dehalococcoidia bacterium (assembly GCA_964638905.1). GTDB lineage: Bacteria > Chloroflexota > Dehalococcoidia > SM23-28-2 > SM23-28-2 > SM23-28-2. The sequence continues at coordinate 1,669 of CAZXAF010000126.1, read as the reverse complement.
AGTCGCGACTGATGGCCGCCAGCAGGTCATCTCGTCCAACCCATTCCTCCAGCGAGGCCGGGGCGTTGTTCCACTCGATGTCCAGGTCGGGGGCCACCGCCGCCCGCGCCTCCTCGATGTCGGTTTTGGGCTCAGGTGCTTTGCTCAGCGGGAGAGGTTCATCCTGCACTGGCAGGTTGAGCGGATCGAAGGTGAGGACGCGCGCGTTGACCGCCCAGGCGGTGTCGCGGTCTTTGGTGGAAAGGTCGGGGAACCAGGTCTCAGAGACAATCCCCACGATGAGGTTGCGCTCAATGTCCAAGACGCCCGCGCCGCTCATGCCCTGGTTGATCTGCTGCGATTCCAGTTGCACCGGCTCAGCCTGGACGTTGCGGCCCAGCGGCGGCGGGACACAGCCCAGGATCATCCCGTGGGCGTGTCCGGCGATGTAATTCTCCAGGCGGCGGTAGCCGTAACTGCGGAAAGGGTGAAACCAGGATGCTTCCGCTCTCCCCAGCACGGCGATCTGCTCCGGGGCCAGGGGTGCTGCACCTTCGGTCAGTTGCAGCAACACCACATCGTCGTCGTGCTGCGGGAAGCAGCACGCGACCGTCGCGCGCCTGGTCTTTTCCTCGCCGCCGCGCGCCTGGGGAAAGTACACCCCTATTTCATCGCCATTTGCGTCCCGGGGCTCGACGCCCGCCGCCCGCGCGACGTGGGCGCAGGTCACGACTTGCCCGTCCATCGTCACGGCGATGCCCGTGCCGACGATGGCATCATCTGCGGTCCGTCGGATCTGCACGGTGAAGTCTCGCAGGTTCTGAAGACGGACGTTAGGCTGCTCGTTACTCATCTTCCGCGTCACTCCGCTCCCAGGTCAGTGTGACGTTGATGCTGGCTTCGGCCCCAACCTTGGAGATGAGGGCACCTGCCTCCGCTTCAAGCTTGACGCCGAACTCTAGCTCGACCTGAGTGAACTCATCGGGGAGTGTGACGCGCAAGGCGCTCACGCGCCGGGCCATCTGATAGATCGTGCCCATGGCGCGATCCAGCGCTTGCGCCGATTTCGCCGCCAGGTCGGCGGGGGACAAGCTGACCTGTTGCACGCCTGGCCTGGGCGCGAATTCGACCAGGATGGGTGTGTCTTCGTCAATAATGAACGTGGACATTGGCTGAACCTCCTGATTTCTGTGATCCTCTCTTGCTGGGCTATGGTCAGTATAGCAGATTTCGGCCCGTTGAGCAAGTCAGCCGGCCAGATTGGGGGGCAGATACCATCTAACCCCTGGCCCCGATCAGGTCGTACTCCATGGCCCCCGTGATGAGCACGGGAAGCATCTCCCCCAGGGGCAGCTCTTCTTTGACGAGGACCAGGCCGTCCACCTCAGGAGCGTCGTGGTAGGAGCGCCCCACGCTGAGTCCTTCGCCACTGCCCTCGACGAGGACGTCCAATGTGCGCCCGATCATCTGCTGGTTCTTGGCCAGGCAGGTCGGCGGCGCGAGTGCCTTCCTCCCGCGAGTAGGTGAAGACTCCCACTCTAAAGTGGTTATCCAAGGTTCAGGGGGGATACCTGGAGGGAGCAAAAAAGCGCCGCGGCGATGATGCCGATTAGGTCGTAGCCGATGCTTGTATTGAGCTTGTCGAAATATCGGCCAGTTCGAAGCCTCTGCCGACGACGAGTTCCTGGTG
>CAZXAF010000125.1:0-5178 GCA_964638905.1 uncultured Dehalococcoidia bacterium | reverse complement strand
AGCGGCGGGGAGAACATCTATCCGGCGGAGGTGGAGGAGGTGCTGTACAAGCACCCCAAGATCCTGGAGGCGGCGGTCATCGGCGTCCACGATGAGGAGTGGGGCGAGTCCGTCAAGGCCATCGTGGCTCCCAAGCCGGGAGAAACGCTGACCGAGGAGGAGGTCATCGAGTTCTGCAAGGGGCGACTGGCCAGCTACAAGAAGCCCAAGTCGGTCGATTTCATCGATGCCCTGCCGCGCAGTTCGACGATGAAGGTCCTGAAGACTGTGCTGCGGGACAAGTACGGCAAGTCGGTGAGATACTAAGCCGCCCAGGATGTGAAGGGGCTCCTCCCGGCAGGCGATGGTTGTCGGGGAGGTCCTGCGCTAGTGGGTGAGAGCGTGATCTGCCTGCCGCAGCCGCTCGCAAAGCGTTACGAGCAGCTTCTCCTGGAGGCCGGGAACGCTGTCTCGCAGTGATCTGAAATCTCGGCGACGAACCGCCAGGAGGGTCATCGGCGTCTCGGCGATGACCGTCGCGGTACGGGGCTTACCATCGATGAGCGACAGTTCCCCTATGAAGTCCCCAGCGCCAAGCTTAGCGACCGTCTTGCCAGCCACCTCCACTCGCGCTTTGCCGTCCACTATGACGAACGCCTCCTGCCCGTGCTGACCCTGCTTGGTCAAGGCCGCCCCTCGGCGGGCCTGAAACGCATCGGTGTACTTGGCAATGGCACCGAGGTGGCTTTGGCTAAGGCCGCGAAATAGCGGCACGTTTCGCAGCACATCCATCTTGTACGAGCGGCCGAAACTAGGTGTTGTCACGAACAAGTACCTCCAGAGAAACTACGACGAGTCTACGGCCGGTCAGCCGATGTGTCAACATCTTATGGGGGGTTGTGACGGCGGGAAACCGAAGCGCCGTCCGCAACGTACAACAGTTATGAGGGCCGTTCGGTGTGTGCGGAGTTGGGATGGGTGCGGTGGCCCGCCTCCCCGCCAGCCCTCACGCCTGCTAGTAGGAGGGGGCTGCTGTGAAGAGAATCCTGACGTCTTTCCTGTTCATCATCTTGTTGCTGCAAGTTGTCGCTATTGTCGCCTGTGATGACCAGGAAGGAGAGAGCACGCGGACGCCTACGCCGACATCCACGCCGGCTGCCTCCGAGATGTCGGACTGGACGCTGGTCCTGGATGGGCTCGTCCAATCCCCCCTTAGCCTGACCTCCGCCGAGCTTATGGCAATGCCCAGAAGCACCGTGTATGCAGAGCTTTACTGCGTTGACTTCCCCATGGCAGCTCTCGCCGAAGGCGACTGGACTGGCGTGAGACTCGGACTCCTACTGGAAGAGGCAGGTGTCTCCCCGGAGGCGGTGAAGGTCGCTCTCTACGCTGAAGATGGCTATACAACCGACCTGACAGTGGCTACAGCCACGCGCGACGACATTATCCTTGCCTACGAGAGAGACGGCGAGCCTCTGGAAGAAGACCTGCGCCTGGTGGTGCCGGACAAGTGGGGCTACAAATGGATAAGGGATCTCACCCACATCGAGCTCGTCGACTACGACTTCAAAGGCCTCTATGAGAGCAGGGGATACTCCGACGAGGCCGACATCCCGCCCGACGCCCAATAGCTAACGCAGTTTCGCAGGTGGCCTGTCGGGAGCTCGGACCTGACCGCTGGCTCTGAGCCCGTACGGACGAGCTTCCTACAGGCGCGGCAGCACCAGGGTCGGCAGCCTCTCCCGCAAATACTCGCCCAGCGCTCGCATGTACTTGGCGCCGCTCTCCTTGACGAGGGGGTGGCCGCTGGTTGCGTGCCAGAACTCGGTCTTGATCCCTGTCTCACCAAGGATCTCGTAGATCCTGTGGCTGGAGAAGTTATTGGTCTCGCGGCAGATCTGCACAACGTCCGGGAACATCATGTGGAGGGCATAGACACCGGCTGCCTTCTGGACCTTGTAGTCGCGCGGCTCCAAGAATGCCGTAGGCCAGCGCTCCCGAATAGCGTACCAGTAGTTCAGCAGTATCTTGCCTACGTCTTCCTCGCTCAGCCGTTTGACAAAGGCATCTCTGAGGGCAGGCTCGAGGGAAGCCACCATGGTGTGCTGGCCGATCAGTTGGCTGGGCGACGTCCGGTGGCCGGCAACCCTCACCTTCTGGAACCAGGGGCTGTCGGGAGTGCTGCCGAGAAGGTCGCACAGCTTCGCCGCTCGAGCCCGCAGATAGCTCCGTTCCCCTTCCTTCCCTACGATCGCCGTCCCCTCCAGCTCCCACATCCTGAGGAGGTGGCGATCGACCATGTCCGTAGGCACTCCCTTGTGTCGGGTATTTATGATGTGGAAGTGCCGCATCTCCTCATAGCTGTCAATTCCCTCCACTATCGTCACCGGTAGAGGGTAGTCTGCAGCCCGCTCCACGGAATCCTTGCTGAACGCATACTCAAGACCGTAGAGCCGATGCTGGCCATCCACCACCCACAGAGTGACGGACTGGGGGATCGTCAGCACACCCGGCTGGGGCATTCCATTGTTGACCTTGTCGACGAAGGTTTCCGGCTGGAATTCCGCTCGGTGCGGCTGCCGAATACACAGCAGGATCGAGATGGGCAGTATGCCCTCCTCGTGCTGGATGAAGGACGAGAGTTGCTTGAGCCTGGACTTCGTTAGAGACCGCTGATAGCCTCTGGGGTTGTCCTCCCGATAGTAGTCTACCCGGCAGTGCTGTAGCAGCTGGCAGACAGGGAGGGCGGTCAGATACAGGTTCACCCGTCCTTCCTTCTGCTGGAAGCGAAGAGCCTGTACCCTGAAGGCCACCGAGTTGCGGTTGAAAGCTTCCTTGAGAGCGCCCACTACCCGCGAAAAGATGCCGTTGCCATCGTTCTCCATGGCGTTCTCCTTGGAGCTGAGAGAATGCCAGCACGCCGATGGCCTAGGCTCCGGTATGGGAGAGGCTCTGTCCCATCCGCTAGGCCCTAGGATGCTCGCCAGACGCTAAGGGGAACATCTAGTGGGCAGCAACCGAAGGCTTGATTAAATATTAAAAAGTCTGCGTCCATTGTCAATACTTTGGCGGGAATTTCTCCCCATTCCGTCGATATTTTCCTGACTGATCTAGCGAGTGCCAGTGGGCTACAGCCGGTCTTCTCGGCCGGAACACAAAAGGCCCCGGCAGTGTTGCCGGGAGCCTCTTCGTGTCTCGCCAGCCGCTCCTCACTCCATCGCTGGCGTTCACACGCCAGGAGCGATCGGCGGCGCGACGTTCCTCTTGGCTTCTGCGGCTAACGTGTCCCTGTCATCGCGACGACCTCTGTGATGCCCTCTGCCTCGGTGGCTACCAGCCAGGCAGCGGACTTGCGGTCGTCCTTGCTCCAGACCGCTATCACGGTCTTCGCTCCAGTTTCACCTGAATCAATGCTGAGCTCCGTCTTCCACCCTGCAAACTCGTCGTTGTAGAAGTCAAGAACCTGGTCGGCCGAATCCTCGGTCTCGAAGGTCCTGTAGCGCATATTTGCCCTGTACTCCTGCGCCTCGAGGGGCTTGTCGCCAGACAGAGCTATGGGGAAGATACCACGGCTGCCGGTCTTGACTTGCTCGGCTTGTGGATACTTGGCGATGTCCGGCGCCTTCTCCTCGCAACCGACGGCGAGCACGAGGAAAGCGCCAGCAATCAGCGCTGTCAAAACCAGGAGCCAGGTTCGGGGCCTCATGTACCACCTCCTGAAGATCACACCCCAGCTTCAGAGGGATTATAAACCCTGCCGCCGCCGCCAACAACCGCCATCTCGACCACTGCTGATGGAGGTCTGTGCCTGGTATCTCCAATGGCAGCACCCGATTTGGGCCGGCCTACGCGTCCCAGGGGCAATCGGCGGCGCCATGCTGCTGTCGGCTTCTGCTACTGACTAGCTCCCACGGCAACGACCACGCTGGTCGTTCCTTCGTCCTCGAAGGCCGACAGCCAAGCGGCGAGGTTCGCGTCACCCTTGCTCCACACCACTACCTCGCCGTTCTGGCCCAACTGCTCCGCGCTGAACGACCCCTCCTCCTTCCAGCCTTTGAACTCCTTCTCGTAAAAGTCGACAACCTTCTGAGGGGAGTCGCTGGTCTGGTACGTAGTGTACCGGACAGTGCCGTAGTCCTCGGGCGCGATGTTCTCCTCACCTATCATGGGGACGGGAAAGCCCTCTCCCCCGCTGTACGTCGCGCTGAACACATCGCTGGCCCCTGGGTAGGCGGGGATGTCGGGCAGTTCGCCCGCTTCGCTGGGCGCGGGCGTTTCCGCCGTCTCGGGCGTCTCCTCGGCAGCGGCCGGCGTTTCGCCAGCGGCCGGCGTTTCCCCTGCCGCCGGCCCCTCCTCATCATCCCCCCCACAGGCGACCGCCAGCATGAGGACAGCAGCGGCGACGAGAGTCGTCAGAATGAGCACAAACCTCAGTGAGAACTTCACAGTGTACCTCCTGAAAGCGTTAGCCATACAAATCCAGGACATGATACCGCCCCGCGGCGGCAATTGCCAACGGCCGTCTTCTCCCGCCGTCGTGAACGTTCGGAGAAGAGAGCATGAAGGGCGGAGTCCAGCCCGCCCTGGCTACCGCGTCGTTTGCGGATAGGGCCAGATGAAGGCGCCCAGCTAGCGTGGCGAATAGGCCGGATGAAGCTGGCTTCTCTCAAGGCAACCGCTACAGCTGCGGGTGCTCGTTCATGGCCTTCAGGCGCTGCCAGCGCCTCTCGATCTCTGCCTCCAGGGCTTCCCTCTGGGGAGCATACTCAGGCTGGAGCAGGTGTCTGGTCTTGCCCATCATGCCCAGCCAGTCGCGGATATCAACGCGATGACGCGCCCTGTCGGGGTCGTGGGTAATCTTGGTGATGCCCTTCTCCACCTCATACAGGGGGAAGAAGCGGCAGTTGGCGGCGGCCTCCAGGATCTGGGTGCCGAGGCGCTCCTCGCTGCGCCAGTTGAGGGGGCAAGTGATGAGAATCTTGCCGTAGACCATCCCTTCGTTCTTGGCGTACCACTGGGCCTTAGCCGCCTTTCTCACCAGGTCATCGGGGAAGGCCTCCGTGCCCGTGAACACGTAGGGTATGTAGCAGGCGGCCATTATCTGGGGGGTGTCGCGGTGGTGAAAGGCCTTGCCGGCCTGGGCGGGGCCGACGTGGCTGGTGGTGGTCATGTGGCCCAGGGGCGTGGAGTAGCTGAGCT
>CAZXAF010000124.1:0-5260 GCA_964638905.1 uncultured Dehalococcoidia bacterium | reverse complement strand
GACCTGGAGGGCTACAGGACGGGCAGCCTAAACCAGATGCTCCCATCGCTGCTATGAGCCCGCTGACAGCCGTCATCCTGGCAGGGCTGGGGGTGGTGGTAGGATGCTTCGGTACCATCCTCGGCGTGGGCGGTGGATTCATCCTGGTCCCTGTCCTGCTCCTCGCCTATCCGGACGACGACCCCGCTCTCATCACCAGCATCTCACTGGCGGTTGTCTTCTTCAACGCTCTGTCAGGCTCGCTGGGCTACGCCCGACTTCGGCGCATAGACTACCGCAGCGGCTTCACTTTCGCCCTGGCCACCATACCGGGGGCCATCGTGGGGGCGACGGCAACCAACTGGCTACCCCGGCAGGCCTTCGAGATCACCTTCGGCCTGCTGCTCGCCGTGGTGTCGATTTACATCGCCTTCCACACGGAGGCCACCCCCGGCAAGAAGTTGGTAAGCCTGCCAGCCAGCGCCCAGCGCAGCCTCACCGACTCGGACGGTCTCACCTACGATTATAGCTTCAATCGTGGGCTGGGCATCGCTATCAGTTTCGTGGTGGGCTTCATCGCCAGCATTCTCGGGATCGGCGGGGGCATCATTCACGTGCCAGCGATGGTCGGCCTGCTGAACTTTCCGACCCACGTCGCAACGGCCACATCGCACTTCGTTCTGGTGTTCACTGCCCTCGCTGGCACCGTGGTGCACATACTGGATGGATCACTGGCTGAAGGCTGGCCGAAGGTGATAGCTCTGGCCGCCGGGGCGGTTGGGGGAGCCCAGATAGGGGCCAGGTTATCTGGGCGCCTGCCGGCCAAGGCTATCGTCCGCCTTCTGGCTACGGCCCTGTTCGCGGTGGCGGTGCGGCTGATCGTAGCCGGCGCCAGCGGATAGCTCTCAGGGTGCGCCGAACTCTAGCAGCACGTATTCGCCGTCGGGCTTGCGGCGGGCCACTCGAAAGCGACCGGCGCGCAGCTCTTCGATAAGCTCTTCCTCGCCCCCAACCATCCGCTCGAAGATCGTGACGCAGCGGCCGACCTCCATGTAGGTGTGGGCATCGCTGCCAGCCACGCCCGGCTTTCCCACCACCCCCGCCACCTCCTGCGCTAGCTGATTCTCCTTTTCGGTGCAGGCGTAGTTCAACACCTCGATCGCGTCCACCAGCTCGAAGACAGGGTGTTCAGCCATTTGCTCCGGCGTCAAAGACGAGGGATTGTCCTGGTAGCTGAAAAGGCGGTTGGACATGCTGGGGAAAAAGCGAAAGGGATGAGAGATGATCAGCAAGCCACCCTCGGCAAGCGTCAGGCGACGCAGCTCCCTGGCCTGCTCAATTGCCTTGACGTCAGAGTGCAGGCCCAGGGCGATGATGTGGCCGAAGTCGGTCTCCCACTCGCGGGCGCTGCAGGCAAAGAGGCCGCTCTCCTGGCGGAAGCTCTCCAGTTGCTCCTCCGTCCAGTTAACGTCGTGCTCAGCGAAGACAACGCCATCGATGTCCACCGCGCGGGCGGCCTCTAGCAGTCGCGTCGGCGTGAGATTGCTATCGGGAGAGCCGATGGAGGTGTGGACATGCATGTCCACCACCATACCCTCCGGCTTCTTGGGTCCATCTGCCATTATCGATTGATCCTATCCATGCCAGCGTAACATATAGACAGGGCCAGGAGAAAGGAGCCTGGCCGACAAGTGACCGCTTCGCCGGGCTGAGAGGCGGTGGTGGATGATATGGGGAATGTGGTGCTAGAATCAGGACAGCCATGACAACCGCTAGACTGATCCTGCTCGCTGCCCTGTCGCTGCTGTTGCTGAGCGCGTTGTCGTCGTGCGGCGGCGATGGCGCCGGCCCCGCTACGTCGGATGGGGGTGACGCCCGGGCCCTGCTTGAGGAGGCTCAGGCGGCCATGCGAGACCTCGATTCCTTTCAGGTCCAGATGGCTACCACAGCGGAGGCAACGGAGAGTACCTACACCATTGGCTGGCAGCGCCCTGACACCTTCTACGTTATGTCTCACGATGTTCAGACCCAGACTAAGGACGACGAAACGGAGGTCATCGACAAGGGCCTCTTCGAGGCGATCGCCCTTGCCGACAAGATCTACTCCCGGTACTGCCAGCCGGCAGGAGGGGGCTGTGAGCCATGGGAGGAAGGCCCCAGGGAGACGATCTACTTCCCGCTCTCGGCGCCGGGACTCGAGCCCATGTGGACCATTGAACTGCTTGGGCTCATGTCCGACACCCAGATCATCGGAGAAGAGGATTTGGAGGGTGTTGCCTGCACCCGAGTCCAGGGCAAGGCGAACCTGTTCCGAGCCATGATCCAGTCCGCGCAGCGCGCTGAGGAGGAACGAGGGCCCATATTCTGGGGCGAACAATGTGATCCGGTGATCGGCCCGAGCGGTGAGCAGCAGCAAGAGTGCCACGACACTACCCTGGAGGAGTACACTGCCTTGTATGAAAACCTCCTGCGGGAACAAGACGAGAATCCACCACTCGTCGAAGTCTGGCTCGGAGATCACGACAAGCTCCTGCGGCGTCTTGGGTTCCGGCAGGTTGCGGCCGATGAAGACACCATCGAGTTCCCCTACACGTTCTCCCACTTCAACGAAGTAAATATCAAAGCGCCTGAGTGAGCACGCGTCCCCGGCCCGCCGAGCTGGCCATCTTCAACGCCCTGCTCGCCGCCGTGGCCGAGGAGATGGGCCTCACCCTCGGTCGGACGGCCCACTCGCCGAACATCAAGGAGCGCCGCAGCTTTCCTTCACCAGCTTTCTACCGCTTTTAACCCCGCTGTTATGTAACTCGTGAAGGCCAAATGCTAGCCTGGCGTTAAGGGGGTGCGCCCCTTGCTCACCCTCCTGGCGATGGCCAAAGGCCATCGCCACATAGCGAAGCGGGAGGTAACCAAAGGTGATACGCGTGCTCAGAGGAATCAAAGACTTCATTACATCCCCACTGGGCAGACCCCGGTCTGAACTCCAGGACTCGCTGGCATCGAACTGGATGGCGATAAAGCTGTGCGTCATGCGCGGCCACATCGACCCCGGCACCCCCATCCACATCGGTGCCCTTCAACCAGGCAGGGGCTCCGGCTACATGACGGTGCAGTCGGTTCTGAAAACGGTGGAGGACAGCTGGGTACATTGGGACCGCAAGACGATGGCCTGGTGGTGTCAAGTCCTCGAGCGGGCGAACAACGACCTGAACTTCGACGGATAGCCTCAACCGGCGACCGTTTGCATCCCTCAGGAAGACACCCTCACAGAGCTACGTCTAAGTACGCAAGCCCTCATCCGTAGCGCCTTCAGCCCTCTCTCCCCGCCTTTACCGGACGGCAAACCCAGCCTACAATCGATTGCGGTATGCCAGAGGAGGCTGTTGAAAAAGCGCCCTTGTTTGCCCTTCGACAAGCTCAGGGCGAGCGGCCTTGGGTTGCTGTGCACATTTCCGCTCGTGGTGAGCCTGTCGAACCATGAGCGGCGACAATGGCTATTTCGACAGCCTCGAACCGCCCTTTGAGCTATGGCTGAAGGTGAACCCAACCTCAAGGTAAAGCGGCTGCAGCCGGCAGCCAGGCTTCCCCTGCGGGCCACGCCTTGCTCTACCGGCCTCGACCTGTTCGCCTGCATCGAAGGGGCAGGCTCCATAGAGCTGGGGAGAGACCCCGTCCTGGTGCCTACCGGCATCGCCATCGAGGTGCCGCCCGGCTACGACGCCCAGGTGCGGCCTCGCTCCGGCCTATCGGCCAGGGGAGTTGGCGTGACCTTCGGCACCATCGACAGCGACTACCGAGGAGAGGTGCTGGTCACCATGTACCTGTTCGGCGCCCTCGATTCGTACACCATCCGCCACGGCGACCGCATCGCCCAACTGGTCATCGGCCGCTGGGCTGACCTGCCGGTGGTGGAGGTGGAGGCCCTATCGGAGACGGAGCGCGGCCCAGGGGGCCACGGTTCGACGGGGGTGTGAACGCGGGCTGATGTACAGCCTAGGCGGAGGGAGGCGCCAGCCGCCGCTCGAGCTCTCGGCGGGCCTCTTCCAGGCACTGGGCCAGCGATCGATCGCAGTCCACGACCATGTGCTCATCGGCCGGCAGCTCCGTCACCGGCTGGAAGACCTGCTTCTGGGCCTCATAGGTCTCCCAGCGGGCGTCGGAGGCATCCTGCCCGGCCCGCAAGCGCTCCTCCAGCCGCTGGCGGATGACCTCCTCCTCGGCCCGGCACTCCAGGCACAAGAAGCGGGCGCCCATCGCCTGGGCCAGCTCCCTCGCCCTCTGCCGATAGGCTCGCTGGGCGAAGGTGGCGTCGACAATCAGCGACCGCCCTTCGGCCAGGGCCGCGCGCGCCCGCTCCAGCAGGGCTTTGTAGGCACGCTGGCTGAAGCGCGGCGAGTAGATGCCCCTGCCGAAGGGTTCGAAGCGACGCTCCCGCGGCGCTAGCCCGGCCAGCTCCTTGCGCACAACGTCGGAGGAGATGACGGGCATGCCCGCGGCCTCGCCCAGGGCGTGGGCCAGCATCGTCTTGCCGCTGGCCACCAGCCCGCAGGTAATGAGAAGGAGAGGCGGCGGCTGCTCGGCGGCGTACTGGCAGGCCAGCCGGAAGTAGCGGCGAGCCGCCGAGCGGGCCTGCTCCTTCTCCTCGGCGCCGACCTCCGCCTGGCCCAGCCTGAAGCTCTCCACCTTGCCCCGCACGCAGGCCCGGTAGCATTTGTAGAAGCCGATGATGTCCGCGATCTCGGAGTCGGCCGCCGCCCGGGCGTAGCGCTGCACCAGGACGTCCGCCAGCTCGGGCCGACGGCGGAAGTCCAGGTCCATGGCCAGAAAGCCGATGTCCCCCGCCACGTCCGTGTAGCGAAATCGGCGGTTGAACTCGATGCAGTCGAAGATGCATATGCCATCGACGAAGCAGACGCTCTCCGAGCGGACATCGCCGTGGCAATCACGGATGCGCCCCTGCTGGACGCGCCGCTCCAGCAGGGGCCGCCGGCGGACGAAGAAGGAGCGAACGTAGGTCTGCAGATAGCGGTCCTGCTCTGCGGATAAGGTATCGCCGACGAACGGCGCCCACTGGTCGAAGTTCTCCTTCCAGGCGAAGCGGATAGCCCGCGCGCCGTAGCGGCCGATGGCCGGGCTGGTGGCCGCCCGAGCGTGGAAGTCGGCCAGACGCTCGGCCACGGCCTCCACCATTGTCGGCGATACCTTGTCGGCGGCCAGCAGGCCGTCCATCATGCGGTCGGCCGGCAGGCGGCGCATCTTGACGGCGTACTCCACGGCCTTGCCT
>CAZXAF010000123.1:0-5319 GCA_964638905.1 uncultured Dehalococcoidia bacterium | reverse complement strand
TCTTCAACCGGCGTTACTTCTTCGAGCGCCTACGGCGAGAGCTGGACCGGGCCCGTAGCCTGCAAAGCCCCGTGGCCATCCTCATGCTAGACGTCGACAAGCTCAAGGGCGTCAACGACGCCTATGGCCACAAGGTGGGCGACATGGTGCTGGTCAACCTGGCCAAACTGCTGGTGAGATGCACCCGCGCCAGCGATATCCTTGCCCGCCTGGGTGGCGACGAGTTCGGCGTGATTATGCCGGAGACGGATAAGGACGGGGCTTTTGCCGTGGCCAAGCGGCTCCAGCAAGCCTTGGACGTTACCCCTGTCTACAAGCAAGATGGGGACTCCCTCAAGATGGACGCATCCTTGGGGGTGTCGGGCTTTCCCTGGGGCGGCGATACGGTGGACGAGTTGGTTCAGTGGGCAGACGTACACATGTGCGCTGCCAAGGCCTCCGAGAAAAAAGGCGCTGGCCTCTTGTCCAACCCCCGCGGACGCCCGCGGAAGAAGGCCTAGCTGCGGAGAAGTCCCCATCCACCTAACAGGGGGGTGGGGCAATGAGTCCAGGCTCGATCAAGACATGGTTCCTGAAAAGTGAGCGCTCCGGCCTGGGAGCGAGACTCCGAAAGATCCAGCTATGGCTGACGGGCTACGTCTTCGTATGGCAGTTCACTGTGGTGTTCGCAGTGCTGAGCCTGTTGTTGGTGGGCCTCACTGCCCTTGGTCTAAGCTTCTACCTATCTAATACCATCAAGGACAGCGAGATCGATAATGTGGCCGAACAGGCCGAGGAACGTGCGACCACACTGATCACGACTCGTCTGTCGCCGGAGCAAGCTACGGCGCCCCTGACCGGAGAGCAGTACTCTGAGTTCGATAGTTACGTCCAGAATGGCCTCATCTCGGCCGACACGATCCGAGTGAGGCTGTGGGGACAGGACGGTACCCTGCTGTATTCGTCGGACAGTCCGGAGCGGATTGGAGAGGACTTCCCCCTTGAGCAGCGGCTGGAGGCCGTCTTCAGCGGCCGCACTTCCTCCCAGGTGGCGAACAACCCGAGTGACCTGGAGGGTCCTGTCGGCGTTGACTCCCGGTCTGTGCTGGCGGTCTACACTCCGTTGACCTTTGAAGGCGAGCCGGATGTAGCGGCTGCCCTGGAGATACATCAAGCGTATGCCCCCATCGTCTCCCGTGTCGATAGGTCTCAGACGATCGTCTATGTGGCGGTGGCCGCCGCCATGGCCTTCTTGTATGCGAGCCTCCTGGCCGCCGCCGGACGGAGCTCCGCTGCCGTGAGCAAGCAGAGGGGCCAGCTGATGCAGCGCACCCGAGAGCTGAAGCGGAGCCATGATTCGCTCCTGCAGGTGTTGTCCGCCGCCCTCGATCTGCGGGATCAGGCGACCAAGGGCCATACCCTGCGGCTAGCACGGTTGGCCTTGGCCATGGGAGAGGAGCTTAGCTTCTCCGATGCGGATCTGAGCCACCTGGAACAGGTGGCGATGCTCCACGATATGACTAAGCTGGAGTTGCCAAGAGCGATCCTAGAAAAGGCCGGCCCCCTCACCGCGGACGAGTGGGATAAGGTCCAGAAGCACCCAGAGCTAGGTTACCAGATGGTGAGGAACGCTCCCTTCCTTCAGGAGGCAGGAGAGATCATCCTCTGCCACCACGAGCGCTATGACGGCGGCGGCTATCCTCGCGGCCTCGCGGGGGAGGAGATACCCCTGGCCTCACGCGTATTCGCCGTGGCCGATGCCTACAATGCCATGACCTCTGACCGTCCCCATCGCAAGTCGGTGTCCCACACCACAGCCGTCGAAGAGATCAAGAGCGGTAGCGGCACCCAGTTTGACCCCAAGGTGGTTGAGGCCTTCCTGGAGGCCAACCTCAAGGGGTTGATTGAGGACAAGACCTTCCAACAAGGGGAGGGCGACCAGTCGACGGTGGCCGGCGTGATAGGCCAGACGACTACCGGCGAGGAAACCCATGACTGAGGACAGCCACGGTCATCCCGCGGGCGGCCAGCCTTACCGCAATGACCCCCTGTACGGCGTACGAAGGCTCAAAGGATGGGTACGGCTAATCGTCTACCCGGCCATCGCCTTCAGCGGGCTGATCTACCACCTGAGCCTTGACCTTTCGCCATTGGAGACCCTCGTGCCGCTAGGGATAGGCTATGCAATTTCCACGGTAGCCATCGAGTACGCTTTCGCCCAGATCGCGCGGCTGCGCAAGCAGGGCATATATGAAGACATTCTCCATATCCTCTCCTCGGCGCTGGACATGCGCGATCAGGCAACCGGGGGGCATTCTCGCCGGGTCGCCGGGCTTTGTGTTACCGTGGCCAAACAGCTACGCATCAATAGCGACCATCTGACCAACCTAGAACGGGCAGCTATCCTGCACGACATCGGCAAGGTGGCAGTTGCCGATGCCATCCTGGCCAAGCCCGGGCCACTAGACGAGGCGGAGTGGCGGGAGATGAAGAAACACCCGGTGGTGGGCTATCAGATGGTGAAGGATGTGCCCTTCCTGACCGAGGCGGCGGAGATCATCCTTAGCCACCACGAGCACTTCGACGGCACGGGCTACCCCCGTGGGTTCAAGGGGGAGGAGATACCCCTGGGAGCGCGCATCTTCTCTGTGGTCGACGCCTACGACGCCATGACCTCCGACAGGCCCTATCGAACAGCCCTGCCCCACGAGCATGCCCTACAGGAGATCACGCGCAACGTTGGCAGCCAGTTCGATCCGCGGGTGGTGGATGCTTTCCTAGAGGCCGAGTTAAGGGGCCTTATCCAGTCCGGTGATACGATGCGCGAGCACGCTCCTCCTCTATCGTACGCGGCAACGTAGTTCCGAGATTACCAGGCGGCATACGCGCGGCAAGACTTTCGCCCGCCACCGCTGCCCACGAGGCGCTAACGATGATAGGACCGAACCGAATAGCGCTCCAGGCGGAGCTGTTCACAAATAGCGCCCATATGGTAGGCCGTCTGAACATGCCACCTGGGCACGGCCGCCTGGTCGACCTTCTCAATTTCCGCAGCGAGCCTTTCGTTGTGCTCTACGACGTAGAGGCGAAGAGGCTGGATACTGGGTCGGACAAGGTGTTCGCCTGGCCGATGGCCCAAATCCGCAGGGAAGCGATCTTGCTGGCGATACCTCACGAGCAGCGGAGTTCAGCGGGCGAAGGCCAGCGCCCAATGGAGTACGTGGCCAAGGACCCTCACAGGTTTTCCTTTCTTCTGGCCAACTTCGCTGTTGTCGGCGACCTCCACCTAGCCAGGGGAGTGGACATTAGCACTGTCCGCCCCCTGAGCGGTTCGGATTTTGTGCCCCTGACCAACGCCGAGGCCACCTATCTCCCCGATCCCACCCTCGCGTGGAGGGCGGATGTCATCGTGGTGAACGCGGCCAAGGCCGAGCTGTGCTATCCCGGCGCCGATCTGTATCCCCAGCAGCGTTCCTAGGTAGCGCATCCCCCTGATCTGTTCACAAGCACGCCCACCGGGGGCGCAGTGTACCCAATAGTCGGTCGAGGTGAAGAGGCGGTAAAGGGCGGTGAAGAGATAGTGGAAACGCATGGCGTTCACCGGTCGTTAACTGACATAACGATGCCCGTTGCCTTAGGCTGGAATTGCGGAAGGTTGACTTCCGCGATGACCAATGCCGACAGCAAGGGTATGGTGGATGCTAACCCGGTTGGCGGCACAAGCCGGCCTGGCGTGCTGCTTGCTTCTGGGTCTCCCGTGGGCGACGGGGATCGCTCTGTCCGACGAGGGTCCTGTCGCTTCCCACTGGCAGCAGGAGCCTGCCGCCGCCCAGTTCTCCCGCTGGGCACCCCTCTACGACAACGAGATCGTCTTCTGCCTTGAGGACAAAGCCGACGTAGGCGTCAGCGACGCCTGGGTGCAGGACAATCTCTCCCGCTACTGGGGGGTCAACTCCCGACCCTCGTGCGTGCCTGGGGTCACTCCCGACCTGCGCATCACCATCGACGACTTTGGTGCCCCACAGCCGGCTGGCTGGGCACGAGTGAACTCGCCTACCAACCAGGGGGACTGGCTCAACCTGCACCTGTACCAGCACTGCGAGATAAGCCTTAACGCCGCCATCTTCCAGCAGAGGCTCAACTACGTCTGGCCGGGAACCTCCGACTTCCTGCCGGACGTGCCGGAGAAGACGCTGCTGCACGAGTTCGGCCACTGCACTGGCATGTCACATCGGGACGACGCTGGCTACGAGGGGTCCATGTATCCGATGATGCTCTACTATCCCAACGAGGAAGACGTGTCTTCTCTGCAGCGCGACTACGACCCCCAGTTGCTCTTCAGCCTGATTCGGCCTGTGCTGTGGATCATGGGGATGGGCGCTTAGAGCCGAGCGTCAGCAGGTACAACGGTCCGAACAGAACGAGGCCGCCCGCAGGGGCGGCCTCCTAATAATGGGCGGTTTGCTCTCAGTCGAACAGCAGTTGAATCAGTGCCGGCAGGGTCAATCCCAGGACGGCCAATATGGCTAAGGCCACCAGCAGCGGTCGCAACCAGCGGTTAGGCTTTTGGGCCGGCTCCCAGGCTCCGTAGCCCGCCTTCTCCGATAGGTCATAGTCAGGATGGCGAGGGTCGTTGGGATCCAGCTCCCAGGTGGTGCCGTCCTCGTCAACGAAGCCGATGTCGGAGGCCTCTTCCTCGTCCCGTTCCCGCTGCCGCATGACGCCACCCTCGATGACAGTGGTCGGGGCGACTGGATTTGAACCAGCGACCTCCTGAACCCCATTCAGGTGCGCTACCAGGCTGCGCTACGCCCCGACCAAAGCCCATGCTAGCACAGGCCCATACCCTTCGCAAGGTAATCTCCCTAGCGCCCCGACCTGTCGGGGCAGCCATCGGGCCGTCAGGAGGCGGCGTGAGCGATGAAAACGATGGCCAAGCCGACGGCGGCCACGACGACGAACTCGGTGACCGTGGCCGAGTCGAGCTGGCGGAGGAGGTAGTTCTGGACGACGCCCGTCGCTACGTACAGGCAGAGGAGAAGGAAGGCGGCGGCCAGGAAGCTCTCCAGGGGCAGGAAGTGGAGGGCCCAGGTCGCCTGGGCAAGGAGCAGGGCTATAGCCGTCGAGTAGAGGAGGGTCGGCCGCGGCTCCAGCTCCACCTCGCGCAGCATCTCCAGCGACAGGAGGAGGCTCACGACGCCCACGCAGAAGGCGGCCGGCAGCAGGTCGACCTCGAACTCATAGACGACGGCGAAGAAGGCGAAGGCGGTGACGTAGGTCGCGACGTTGGCCACCAGGCGGGCGGCAGTGTAGGCGGGCGAGCGGGCGTCCACCGACAGG
>CAZXAF010000122.1:0-5328 GCA_964638905.1 uncultured Dehalococcoidia bacterium | reverse complement strand
AGAAGCAGGATATTGCTCTTCTCCAGCTCGATGTCGCCGAGTCGTTCGCTATCGGAGATGCGCTTGTAGTGTCTATAGACGGCCACCGACAGGACCTTCTTGGCCTGCTCCTGGCCCACTACGTACTCACCGAGCTGGTCATAGATGATCTTGGGGGGCGGTACCCGTTGCAGGGCAACCCTAGCGCTGGGTCGCTGAATCATCTGCTCCTGTAGAATCTGTTGGCAGAGCTGAACACACTCGTCGCATATGTAGACAGAGCCGGGGCCATCAATAAGGTGGCGTACCTGCTCCTCGCTCTTACCGCAGAAGGAGCAGGTATGACGTCGCGTTGGGCCTAGGCGAGAACCTTCCATGGCTTAATCGGCTCCTTGTGCAATCAACTGTCTTACCGCTTGCTTAGCACAGACACTCGACCATTCAAATGATCTTTAGGCGGCCTTGGTGAGTTCCTTCCTCTTCTCCATTGTAACAGTACCAGCCTGCGACGCCTCGCGCCGCTTCTCGTAGTAAGCCTTGATGATTTGCCGCTGCCGCTGCAGCCTGGCAACCCAGGCCTCCTCCCAGCCGGGAGGGCCGGCGTGGCCAAAATGAAGCTGCGGCTCCGGCCCCGGCGGACGCGGAAGACCGGCGCGCTGAGCCTTGATAATCTCCCGCTGCCGCTGCAGCCTGGCAACCCAAGCCCCCTCTGACTCCGGGGCTGCTTGAACCGGCTGCTCAGCGATGGAAACGGGTCCCTTGAAAGTGATCGTTGACATCTCGCTTGCCTCCTGTCTCGTGAACCTTCTTCGGGTCAGCCTCCTCGACCCAATTACAAGGTACATCCCTGCTTGTAACCTGCCATCTGTGGCATGGCCTAATTTCGCCCTCGATTAAGCACCTAGGTCTGGCCAGGACAAACGCTTATGAGGAACTGGAAGGCCCAGCATTTTCCGAAGGGGGCATCCGCCATTCTCCCTAGGCGATTCCTGCGATTGAAGCGATCATCAGGGAGGGTTATGATAGCCAGTGAGCGTGCGCATGGCTCAGGCCCACCTTGGGAGCATCTTCAATAAGGTGGGCGTTGGTTCGCGCACCGAGGCCATACTTCATGGACCGAGAAGAGGCTGGTTCAGCCTGCAGAACGACCTTGAGGAACCCTCCACCTAGGCCCCATCCCCAGAGGAGGCAGACATGAAGCGGCAGACCACAGGCCCGATATCAGAAGCTGTGCTGAGCGTGGAACTCTGGATTGCGGTGGCCATGTTCTTGGTGGTCATCCCCATGCACTACCCGAAGGAGCTGCTGCCCTTCCTGAACATAGAGGACCCGGGCTCCGTGCTGGGTCTGGAGCGACATGCAATCGAGCGCGTCTTCGTCCTGCTACCCATCACCTACGTGGGCTTTCTCTTCGGGATGAGGGCGGGGCTAGTTGCCTCGGCGTTGGCTCTCGGCATCATGCTGCCGCGTGCCCTCTTCATCTCCGACTATCGCTCCGATGCGCTTGTGGAGGTGGGTGGCGTCATCATCGCCGGTGCCGTGATCAATGTGGGGTTCGAGCGGATCCGGAGAGAGCAGCAGCGCCGCGAGGAGGCCCTCTCAAAACTGCAAGCGGCTCAAGAGCAGCTTCAGGCGCAGTTCAGAGTGATCCAGATGAATGAGAGGCAGCTTGCCGCCGTCAATGCCATCTCCAATATCGTCAGCCAGTCTCTGGAGCTGCGGGACATCCTGGAGCTGGCCGCTGGCAAGGTAATAGAAGTGGCGAACGTGGATGCCGTTTTGATATCCCTGGTTGATGAAGCGAGCCACGAGCTCGTCCTCGAAACCTATCAGGGAATATCTGAGATAACCGCTGCCAGCTTGAAGAGGATGAAGGTGGGGGAGGGCTTCAATGGGCGAGTGGCCCAGACCGGCGAGCCACTGGTGGTGGAGGATGCCTCTTGCGATCCCAGACTGACAAAGGATGTAGTGAGCCAGGAGAGGATTCAAGCTCAGGCCATTATCCCTCTCAAGTCCAAGGGGGAGGTCTTGGGGACGCTTTGCGTGGCCACGCGTCACACCAGACAGTTTGCTGCTGAGGAGATAGACCTCCTTTGTGCCGGTGGCAACGTCATCGCCATCGCTGTGGAGAATGCTCGCCTGTATCAGGAAGAGCGGGCAATGGCGGAACAGCTACGAATATCGGAGAAGAACTATCGCGACCTCTTTGAGAGCGCCGAGGACGCCATCTGGGTTCAGAATCTGGATGGCCGGATTGTCATGGCCAATGAGGCCTGTGTCAGATTGATCGGCTATTCCCGAGAAGAACTGATCGGCATGGATGTCAAGGAGTTTCTGTTGGGAGAGGCGCTCAAGTGGGCGAGTCTGGCTCGTCACAGGCTGCTCCGAGGTGAGTTCGTGGGCAGGCGTTATGAGGGGCAGATCAGAAGAAAGGACGGCTCGCAGGCCGCTCTCAGTCTGAGCGCAAGCCTGATTACCGGCGACGACGGGCCCAAGGTCTTTCAGCTTATCGCTCGGGATATCACCGAAGAAAAGCGGATGGAGGAGAACCTGCGTTTCTACCTTCGCCAGATCACCAAAGCCCAGGAGGAGGAGCGTAAGCGCATTGCCCGTGAGCTTCACGACGAGACCGCTCAGGAACTGGTCGCGCTCTCCCGGCAACTGGACAGCTTGATTTCCGCCCCGGGGAAGCTGTCAAAGCGGGACATTAAGTTTCTAGAGGGAAT
This sequence comes from uncultured Dehalococcoidia bacterium, assembly GCA_964638905.1. GTDB lineage: Bacteria > Chloroflexota > Dehalococcoidia > SM23-28-2 > SM23-28-2 > SM23-28-2. The sequence continues at coordinate 2,623 of CAZXAF010000122.1, read as the reverse complement.
ACAGACGCAAGTCGACAAGATACTGGAGGGTGTACGTCGCTTCAGCCAGGACCTGCGTCCCTCTGTAATAGATGATCTGGGCCTGTTGCCTGCTCTGGAATGGCTCATCTCTGACCTGGAGAAGCACTTCGGCATAACGATCGGCATGGCCGTGCTGGGCGTGGAGCGCCGCTTCTCCCCCGAGGTGGAGCTTGTCCTGTTCCGCGTTGCTCAGGAGGCACTAAACAACGTCTGGAAACACTCTGAGGCTTCGCGGGCTTGGGTTACGGTGGAGTTTGGTGACGGCAAGACCAACCTCAGCATCAGAGACAACGGCAAGGGCTTTCAGGTTCCTTCAGGCATGGCAGACCTGGCCAACGTCGGCAAACTTGGCCTGGCGGGGATGGAAGAGCGCGTTCGCCTTGTCAGCGGCAAGCTGGCGCTACAGTCGAAACCGGGCGAAGGCACAGAGGTAACTGTTGAGGTGCCAGACTGAGGAAGAGCCGGCTGCGCAAAGTGTGTTCCCCCCAGCAGGCGCGACCAGAGGGGCGCCGCTAGATTCCCTCTTCTTCCTCCAGGCTAAACCAGCCTTTCCTCAGCGCGTGAAGCACGGCCTCCGTGCGCGAACCGACCCCCAGCTTGTTGAAGATATTCCCCAGGTGGGCCTGAACCGTGCGCACACTCACGACGAGCTCTCTGGCGATGTCCTTGTTGCTGATCCCTCTGCTGGCCAGGCGGAGGACCTCCATCTCTCGCTCGCTGAGGATGTCTCTACCTCCCTCTTCACCCGGCCTCCCCTTGGCGTCTCTGAAGCGTTCCAGGACCTTGCGGGTAACCACGGGATCGAGTATCGATTCCCCCGCGTGCACTGCCCGCACGGCCTCAATGAGCTCGTGCCCGCGCACATTCTTCAGAAGGTAACCTGCCGCGCCCGCCTCTAGAAGGGCGAAAATATACTGCTCGCTATCGTAGGCGGTCAGTATCAGGATGGCGATGCTCGGCTGAAGTTCCTTGATGCGCTTGGTTGCCTCGATGCCGTTGAGCTTGGGCATGGCGATGTCCATTATCACCACGTCCGGCAGGAGGCCAGTCGCCAGTTCTATGGCCTCTTCCCCATCGCCAGCCTCCCCCACGACTTCCATGTCCTGCTCTCGCCGTACCAGCTCGCGTGTGCCCTCCCGCACCACCACATGGTCATCGGCCAGCAAAACGCGAATCTTTTCCATATGATTCCTCCCTTGTCTCCAGTTACTAGTGTACTACGTCATCCTGGCAGCACAACAGCGGGATCGCCTGCGCAGTTCCGCCTACTTTGCGGGGAAAGCGATGGGAGAAAGTGGTGCCAAAGCCTGGCTTCAGGTGGGCCTTTGAAGGGGCAGGGATAACAAAACCGCCGGGCAGCTTGCCCGACGATCCTTTGTTAGTTATTGGCGACCCCGAGGGGATTCGAACCGCAGGACTGCCCCAAGGGTCACACTCCCGAGGAGGACGAGGCGATCCCAACCACCTGAAGCTGAGCGATAGGCACCAGGCCACATCGAAAGGCAGGCCCCCCACAGGGTCTGCCTCCTTGTCGTCCATTACCAGCAGACCGACTAGCAGAGGCAAGCACTGCTAGTGGAGTGGCTCAGGCAGCGTTGGCTACGCCAAGAGGCGTGGCGCTACTGCACCAACCCCCGCGCCTAGTGCGTCCATGTGACGCCGCCGTCCGACGAGGTCCATGTGCCCTCCGGTGTGACGACCGTACCGTGCATCGCGTCGGTGAAGTTGATCGACGTGACGGGCACGGCCGGCGGGATCACCGGCACCTCCGCCCACGTCACGCCGCCGTCCTGCGACCGGAACAGGTTGACGCCCGGGCTGTTCAAGCCCATCCAACCGTGCATCGCGTCCAGGAACAGGATCTGCACCACGCCGTTGCCGTTCGGCAGGTCGCCCACGCCCGCCTCCGGCGTGGGGTTGCCGAGCGTGGTGCGGCTGATCAGCGTCCACGCTGCGCCGCCGTTGGTGGTGTGGAAGAGGTATTTCTCACCGCTGCCCGCCGCCAGGCCGCCGAGGCAGAGCTGCCACTTCATGTTCGCATCGAGGGCGAATGACGGCCCCGGCGCGAGCGGCTGTCCCTCGAGCGACGTGCGGAGCGTGCAAGGGTCGACGGCCGACGCGGACGGCGCCGGCGCCGCAGCGGCGGTTCCAGTAGCGGCCGGTGGGGACGTGCTCGGTGCTGCTCCGACGGTTGCCGTCCCGGCCGCGGACGTCGGTGACGGCAGACCCACGGTCGGCGTTGGCGCCTTGCTCCCGCCGCCGCACGCCGCGATGCTTACCGCAACACCAATGGCGACCACTGCGATGCAGATGCGATGCTTGCGTCTCATGACCCGAGACCCCCCTGTCAACTTCCCGGCACCCAGATGGCCAGTGTGTGTCTGCTCTCGACGAACTCAGTCTACGCTCCCGTGTCAACTCGCCTCTCTCTGCTGCTCAGAAAGCAGCGGCTGGACGCGGACTGATGGGCACACGATCTTCCGATGGTGATGGAGTGGCCCTAGCTTCTTCCCTTGCCCACCCTCGCGTCTGCGGGTAGTATGGGGGCGCCGTCAGTTGATGACGGACACGGAGCATCAAGGCAGCACAATGAAGACAGCGA
>CAZXAF010000121.1:0-5347 GCA_964638905.1 uncultured Dehalococcoidia bacterium | reverse complement strand
CACAAGCACCTGGCGAATATCCTCGACAAGATGGGCGCCTCCTCTCGTACGGAGGCGGGCGTGCGCGCCTGCAGGGAGGGCCTCCTCGACTAGCGGAGGCGTCGCCTTCACTTGTCATGACTGGTTCATGGCTAGTGGGTTGTGGGCTCCAGGTTCGCACGCGACCCCAGCCTGAAGGCTGGGGCATGAGGGGCTGAATCCGATGCCCCCGCCTTTAGGCTGGGGTCGAGAATCAACCCACCAACGGTGAACCAGTTACCACTTGTTGGTTAGCTTTCCCTAATTCAAAGTCTACGTAAGAATCAGTATGGACAGGCAACGCTTGTTCTGGGTAGAATACTCTGGCCAGTTTGCCCCTGTTGTATAATGGACTGTTCGCCATGCTCGGATTGGATCCTGACGCCCGCCACCAACTTGCCGATTCGCCTAAGCAGGCCAGCTCTGAAGACGTCGATTCGCTGGTCAAGCAGCGCTGCCGTCTGGCCGTGGTCGATGCTCAAGGCCACGAGCACTACGGCCAGGCCGTCGTCAGTGAATGCTGGCACCCTCGGTTGGGACAGCTGGCGGAGGACGACTTCTGCATCGTCATCCTCAGCGAGCCGCTGTCCGGCTCCCTCGGCCCCATCTCTCCAGGCATAGTCGTTTGCGTGCCAGGCGAAGCCATCCACGACGGACTTCGCCTGCGGGAGACGGCCGCCTCGTGCAAGGTCGGGGAGGGCGAGGAACGAGTGCTGGACGGTAGGGGGGCGCTCGCCCTTTCCGCGCGTGTTATGGCAGTCCTGGCCAGCGGACAGCTTGTGGCCAGCCCCCGCCTGGGAATCAGCGCCGTCGACATCTTCGCGCCTCGCGAGCCTGGCCTCCGTCTTGACCTTCTGGCCTGCGCCCTGCTCGCCCAGCGCGCAGCCGAGCCCTACCTGCGCAGCCTGGCGGTCGCCCTGGTTGCCCCCGCCGACGCTGCGCCCAGCCCTGCCTTGGCGGATCTGCTGTCAGCCCTGGGCCAAACCCTGACGGACGCTCAGGAGAAGGTGCCGCGCTTGCAGGACCTGCTGGCCGACATGCCCCGAATAGCCAGAGCGCTGGAGAGCCTGGCCTCTCTGGGCGAAGCCTCTACCACCGCAGCCTTTGCCGAGTGCGCTTGCCGCCTATGTTCCAGCCCGAGCGACCTCGCGGAAGACGTCTACCTCTGCCGCGCCGTGGCCGAGAACCCCAAGGAGGCCGGGAAGGCAGCGCGCATGCGCCGGTTCCTCATCGAGGCCGTGGTGCCGGAGGGTGAGCCCCAGTTGGCCCTCGATCGCACCATCGCCTTGGAGGAGCTTTCCTTCGTCACCCTTGTGGCCGAACCACACCGCTGGCCAGCTATGCGAGCCGCCTTCGAGCGCTTCCGTCAGCGCTATCAGTGCGCCTACCTCAAGCACCATCACCGGTACTGGGAGGCAACCCTCGCCCTTCACGGTCAGCTCTTGGACCTCGCCTCCCACGCTGAAGCCCTGCGCCGCCTGAATACCCTCAGGGAGCTGGGGCTGCCTCTGGGTGAGGAAGCCCTAAGCGCGTACGAGCAGTTTCCCAAGCGCATCGGCGCCTGCCTGCTCTCCACCAGTCTGGAGCGAGAGCTGAAGGATACCGCCCGCTGTCCTGTGTGCGGCATCTCTATGAATGATGAGCCGCTCTACGAGGACGTCCAGCGGATCTCGCGTCGGCTGGAGAGGGCTGTCAGCCAGCAGTTGCAGCGCCTATCCTCCAAGGCCGTGAGCCAGATCCTGGCCGCCAGCGGCGAAGCGCGGGTCGAGGAGTTCATCCAGCTTGTGCAGGCCAGCCAGGCCCGTTCCCTGGCCGACGTCCTCGACGATGAACTCCTTGGCTTCCTCCGTCGTCTCCTGGTAGAGGCCCGCGTGAAATCGCTCCTCTTGCCTGTCTTCGCCAAGTTGCAGGAGCCGATCCCCGAGATGAGCGAAGAGGCGGTAGAGGACCTAGCCGGGGAAGTGGCACGCGTTATCCAAGATGCCTTCGCCACCGGCCAGCAGGCCCTCGCTGGCGATGAGTGGCCCCAACTGACCCCCGGCAGCAGTGACCCTTCGTCTGCATGACCGATCCCCTCTTGGATGTTCGCCTTGTGGTGGGCCTGGGCAACCCCGACCGGGCCTACGCCGCTCATCGCCACAATGTGGGCTTCTGGTGCGTCAAGCGACTGGCCCGCAACTGGGGCATTAGCTTCAAGAGCAGCCGCTTGGCAAAGGTGGGCGAGGGGGAAGTGAACGATCACCCCCTGGCGCTGGCCAAGCCCCGAACCTTCATGAACCGCAGCGGCGATGCGGCAGCCGCTCTCCTCCAGCGCTACAAGCTGGTGCCCCAGCAGATGCTGGTCATCTGCGACGATCTTGAGCTGCCGGTGGGGAGGATCCGCCTGCGGCCCCGCGGCAGCGACGGCGGCCACAACGGCCTGCGCGACATCATCTACGCCATCGAGAGCGAGGACTTCCCCCGCCTGCGCATCGGCATCGGCCGGCCGCGCACCACCGAAGGGGAGCCCGTCACCCACCCTCTGGTCGTCGCCAAGTACGTCCTGGGCGAGCCCGAGCCCGAGGAGCGGGAGGCGCTGGAGGCGGCCGTGGAGCGGGCGGCGGAGGCGGTGGACTGCATCCTCCGCGAGGGGCTGGGCGTGGCCATGAACCGCTTCAACTAGGCGATTTGCCCGCCTGACGGGCGGATTGATACAATATCGTTGAGGGGCTGGTCGAAGGGCCAGCCCCTAGAAGCGTTTGGCGATGAACGCCTTTGCTAGTGTTGGGCGAAGGGAGACGTAGCTGCAGGGCTTCAGCCCTGCCGGGTGACGCAGACCTGAAGGTCTGCAGCTACACACTGACCCTGATGAAGCTTTCCGGTCTGCTGCCGCTGATACGCTCCACCAGCGCTCTGAGCACGGCCCTCGCCGCCCTCGAGCGTGGCTCGCCGCCGCGCCTCCTGCTGGGCGTGAGCGATGGGGCCAAGGCGGCGACGGTCGCCGCCCTCGCCCAGGAGCTGTCGGCCCCCGTTCTGGTGCTGGCCGCTCGGCCCGACCGCGCACGCGCCCTGGTCGAGGAACTGGCCATCTGGCTCGGCGACGAGGCCCGTGTGCATCTGTTCCCGGAGCGCGACCCCCTACCCTACGAGCGCCTGGCGCCCGACCCGGAGGCCGTGCGCGGCCGCCTGAACGCCCTGGCGCTCCTTTCGGCGCCCGCGGACGAGCGCGCGCCCATCGTTGTCGCCTCCGGTCAGGCAGTGGCCCAGCGCACCCTATCGCCTCAGGCTCACGCTGAGGCCGTGGTGGCCCTCAGCGCGGACTCGCCGCTGGAGCCGGAGCCCTTCCTTCGCCATCTGGCTCTGCTGGGATATCGCTTCCTGCCCCTGGTGGACGAGGCTGGCCAGGCCAGCCGTCGAGGCGGCATCATTGACGTGTTTCCCCCCACCAGCGACATGCCCCTGCGCATCGAGCTGCTGGGCAATCGGGTGGAGAGCCTCCGCCTGTTCGACCCCGCCAGCCAGCGCTCCGTCTCCCCCGTCGACTCGCTGGCCATCGGCCCGGCGCGGGAGGTGCTTCTGCCGCCGGCAGGCCTGGAGGAGCTGCGAGAGCGACTGGACTTCGACCGCTGCCCGCCGGAGGTCGCCGACCGCTTTCGGGAGGAGCTGGCCTCTCTGGCGGCGGCCGCTTCCTTCAGCGGCGACGCCTTCTACGTGCCCTTCCTGGCCCAGGGCACCCTGTTCGATTTCCTGCCGGCCAGGGCCATCGTCGTCTGCGACGAGCCCTCCGACCTGGCCGCCGCCCTCGACGAGCTGGAGGCCCAGGCCCAGGAGGTCCGCGCCGAGCTGGAGCAGAAGGGCGAGCTGCCCAGGCCGAAGGTCGGGGCCGACAGGTCGGCCGACGCTCGGCCCCGGCCTGCCGGCCTCGGTCTGCCCCTGCCTCATCTCGCCTGGCGGGAGCTTGCGCCCTACCTGGATGGCCACCGTCGGCGCATCGACCTATCCCGCTGGGCCAGCGGCGAAGGCGACGACGCCCTGCGCCCGCCCTTCCTGCCCGCCCCCGCCTACGGCGGCCGCCTGCGCACGGTCATCAGCGAGGCCCTGGCAGGCCTGCGCCAGGGCAAGAGCTTCGTCATCGTCTCCCAGCAGGCCTCTCGATTGTCCGACCTGCTCGGCGAGCAGGACATGGTGGTCGCGCCCAGCACGGAGGTCGTGGCGCCTATCGAGCCGGGCGGCCTGGCCATCGTCCAGGGCTCGCTGCCCGCCGGCTGGCACCTGGCCAGCGACTCCCGCGACCCTTCGGGCTTGAGCCCTTCAGGGCGAAGCCTCACCCTCCTCACCGATACGGAGATATTCGGCTTCACCAAGCAGCGCCGCGCGCTCCCCCGCCGGGGGACCGACCGTCGGGCCTTCCTGGCCGAGCTGGCGCCCGGCGACCACGTGGTGCACGTGGAGCACGGCATCGCCCGGTTCGTCGGACTCGTGCGCCTGACCTTCGACGGCCATGAGCGCGAGTACCTTGAGCTGCACTACGCCGAGGGCGACAAGCTGTTCGTGCCCACCGACCAGCTAGACCGCGTGAGCCGCTATGTGGGGCCAGGCGACCATACCCCCAGCCTTACCCGCCTCGGCAGTCAGGAGTGGGCGCGCACCAAGGCGCGGGTGCGGCGCGCCGTCGGCGAGCTGGCCAGGGAGCTGCTCGCGCTCTACGCCTCCCGCGAGGTGGCGCCCGGCCGCGCCTTCCCGGCCGACACCCCTTGGCAGATGGAGCTGGAGGCATCCTTCCCCTATGTGGAGACGCCCGATCAGGTCCTGGCCATCCACCAGGTGAAGCAGGACATGGAGATGCCTCGGCCCATGGATCGCCTGGTGTGCGGCGACGTGGGCTACGGCAAGACGGAGGTGGCCATTCGCGCCGCCTTCAAGGCCGTGCTGGACGACATGCAGGTGGCCGTGCTGGTGCCCACCACCGTCCTCGCTCAGCAGCACTTCCGCACCTTCAACGAGCGGCTGGCCGGCTTCCCCCTGCGCATCGAGATGCTATCGCGCTTCCGCTCGGAGGCCGAGCAGCGCCAGGTGGTGGCCGACCTGGCCGCCGGCGCGGTGGATGTCGTCATCGGCACCCACCGCTTGATCCAGAAGGACGTGCGGTTCAAGAACCTGGGGCTGGTGATCATCGACGAGGAGCAGCGATTCGGCGTCGCCCACAAGGAGCGCCTGAAGCAGATGCGGCAGGAGGTGGATGTCCTCACCCTCTCCGCCACCCCTATCCCCCGCACGCTGTACATGGCCCTGGGCGGCATCCGCGACATGTCCACCATGGAGACGCCGCCCGAGGAGCGCCTGCCGATCA
>CAZXAF010000120.1:0-5384 GCA_964638905.1 uncultured Dehalococcoidia bacterium | reverse complement strand
AAGCAGCGCCGGCCGAGGAAGAGGCACCGCCCGAAGAGGAGCAGCCGGCGGCGGTCGAGGAGGTCGAGGAGGCAGCACCAGCCGAGGAAGAGGCACCGCCCGCGGAGGAGCAGCCGGCGGCGGTTGAGGAGGTCGAGGAGGCAGCACCAGCCGAGGAAGAGAAGCCGCCCGCGGAAGAAGAGGAATCGCAGGCCGAGGAAGAGAAGCCTGAGGAAGAACAAGCCCAGGAATCATGATCCAGTCGTTTACCCGTCTCAAGGTGGCCGACAACACCGGCGCCCGCCAGATCATGTGCATTCGGGTGCTGGGAGGCTCCGGCCGGCGGTATGCCCGCGTGGGAGACATTTTTGTGGGCACGGTCAAGCAGGCGGTGCCCGGCTCCTCGGTGAAGAAGGGCGAGGTGGTTAGAGCGGTGGTGGTGCGAGTGGCCAAGACCTACGGTCGGCCCGACGGCAGTCACATCCGATTCGATGACAACGCCGCTGTCATCCTGGCCGATAACCTCAATCCGAGGGGGACCCGCATCTTCGGGCCGGTGGCTCGCGAGCTGCGGGAAAGGAACTTCATGAAGATTGTGTCCTTGGCGCCGGAAGTGGTGTAGGTATGGCCAAGATCAGACGCGAGGACACAGTACTGGTCATTAAGGGGAAGGAGAGAGGCAAGACGGGCGTGGTCCGTCAGGTGGTTCCTCGACAGAGCCGGGTCATTGTCGCCGGCGTGAACATGATGAAGCGGCACATGCGACCGCGCGCCGACCGGCCTGGAGGGATCATCGAGAAGGAGGCGCCCCTTCACGTGTCCAACGTGATGCTCGTCTGTAAGAGCTGCAACAAGCCAACGCGGGTGAGCTTCCGGCTGGGTAAGGGCGGCGGCAAGGTACGCTACTGCCGCCACTGCGATCAGCCTCTGGACTAGGAGCGATAGCGATGGTGCCCAGGCTCAAGGAGCGATATCGAGAGGAAGTGCTGCCGGCCCTCATGAAAGAGTTCAGCTACCAGAACGTAATGCAGGCGCCTCGTCTGGAGAAGATCACAGTGAACGTCGGTCTGGGAGAGGCCATCCAGAACCCGAAGGCCCTGGACGCGGCGGCTGACGATGTGGCCACCATCACCGGTCAGAAGCCAGTGATCACTCGCGCCAAGAAGTCTATCGCTGCCTTTAAGGTGCGCAAGGGTATGTCCATCGGCCTGACGGTGACGGTGCGGGGCGACCGTATGTATGAGCTGTTCGACCGTATGGTGAACGCCGCCCTGCCCCGCATTCGCGACTTTCAGGGGGTCTCCCCTTACGCCTTCGATGGCCGTGGCAACTACAGCTTGGGCATCAAGGAGCAGCTGATCTTCCCTGAAGTGGACTACGACAAGATCGACCGCATTCGCGGCTTTCAGATGACGTTGGTAACCACCGCTAGGACCGATGAGGAGGGCAAGCGTCTGTTGGAACTTTTGGGCATGCCCTTCGCCCGTAGCTGAGCCTGCTTGGGGGCAGGCAAGGCAAGGAGGGAACATTGACCCGTAAGGCCCTTTACAACAAGGCCTTCTACAAGGAGCCGAAGTACAAGGTGCGGCAGAAAAATCGCTGCAGGCTCTGCGGGCGGCCGCGGGCCTACATGCGCTGGTTCGGACTCTGTCGTATCTGCTTCCGCGAGTTGGCATTAGAGGGCAAATTGCCCGGGGTCAAGAAATCCAGTTGGTAGGGGGGTAATGCATATGGTGACCGACCCCATTGCCGATATGCTCACGCGCATTCGCAATGCCCTGGTGGCTGGGCATGAGACCGTGCAGGTACCGGCCTCCAAGATGAAGATCGCTGTCGCCGAGGTACTCAAGAAAGAGGGCTTTGTCAGGGATTTCGAGGTGTCGCAGGACGGCGTCAAGAGGACCATCCGCATCGACCTGGCCTACGGCGGCAGGAAAGAGTCGGTAATAAGCGGCCTGCGGCGGGTGAGCAAGCCCGGCCTGAGAGTGTATGCGCAGAAGCGGGAGATACCCCGCGTCTACGGCGGCCTGGGCATCGCCATCCTCTCCACCCCTCAGGGGATAATGACCGGGCAGGAAGCATGGCGTCGGCAGGTGGGCGGCGAGGTCCTCTGCTACGTGTGGTAGGGAGTAGGAGTAGATGTCCCGCATAGGCAAGCAGCCCGTAAAGATTCCCTCGGGGGTTAGCGTGAACATCGAGGGAGCGCAGGTGACCGTAACCGGGCCCAAGGGGGAGCTGAGCCAGAAGTTCCACCCTGACATTGCCATTCGTCTGGACGACGGCCAGCTCTTGGTCAGCCGACCCACCGACCGGCCGGAGCATCGCTCGCTGCACGGACTGACGCGCAGCTTGCTGGCCAACATGGTGGCCGGCGTCAGCACAGGCTTCACCAAGATGCTGGAACTGCACGGCGTGGGCTATCGAGCCCAGATGCAGGGGCAGAAGCTGGTGCTTCAGGTGGGCTACTCGCAACCGGTGGAGATAACGCCACCGCCCGGGATCACCCTGACGCTGGAGGGCACCAGTCGGGTGATGGTTCAGGGCATCAACAGGGAACTGGTGGGCCAGGTGGCAGCGAATATCCGTGCTGTGCGCCCGCCTGATCCCTACAAGGGCAAGGGCATCCGCTACGAGGGTGAGAGGGTCCGTCACAAGGCAGGCAAGGCGGGCAAGGCCATTAAGCACTAATCATGAAGGGTAGGAAGACAGCGCGAGCAGCCCGAATACGCCGCCATCGGCGGGTGCGCCGAAACGTAGTGGGCACCCCCGAGAAGCCGCGTTTGTGCGTCTTTCGCAGCGTTAATCACATCTATGCCCAGGTCATCAATGATGAGGAGGGGCACACCCTGACGGCCGCTTCCGACCTGGAGGCGGACATCCGGCAGCAGGCCAACGGCAAGCGCAAGACCGAGGTGGCTAGCCTTGTGGGCCAGCGGCTGGCCGAGCGTGCCCTGGAGAAGGGGATCGGGACGGTAGTGTTCGACCGCGGCGGCTACAAGTTTCACGGCCGGGTCAAGGCGCTGGCCGATGCCGCTCGCAAGGGCGGGCTGGTGTTCTAGGGACGGGGGGAGAGATGTCCAATCCAAGAAGATACATAGCCACTGCCAAGAAAATCGACCCCCTGGAGATGGAGCTCGCCGAGAAGGTGGTGTTCATCAACCGAGTGGCCAAGGTGGTCAAGGGCGGTCGCCGCTTCCACTTCACCGCCGTGGTGGTGGTGGGCGACGGCGAGGGACACGTAGGAGCGGCCATCGGCAAGGCCAAGGAGGTGCCGGAGGCCATCCGTAAGGCGACCACCATAGCTCGCAAGAACCTGATAAGGGTTCCCATGAAGGGGACCACCGTTCCCCACGAGGTGTTGGAGCGCTTTAGCGCTGCCAAGGTGCTCATCAAGCCGGCGCCGCCGGGCAGCGGCGTCATCGCCGGCGGGGGCGTGCGAGCGGTTTTGCAGATGGCGGGCGTCAAGGACGTGGTGGCCAAGTCCTTGGGCAGCGGCAACGCGGTGAACGTGGTCAAGGCCACCATGCTGGGCCTTTCTCGGATGAGAAACGTGAAAGAGACGGTGGCCAAACGTCGTGAGCTGGCTACGACCGAGGCGTAGGAAGCGATGGCCAAGCTGAAGATCACCTGGAGGAAGAGCACCATCGGCTATCCGGCGAACCAGCGGCGGACCATCCGCGCCCTGGGCCTGCGGCGGCTGGGCCAGGCGGTTCAACATAGCGATTCGCGAGTTGTGCGTGGTATGATACTCAAAGTGCGCCATCTAGTAGAGGTGGAGGAGGTAGAGGAGTAGGGATGGAAGCCCACGACCTAAGGCCCCCTAAAGGCGCGCGTCACAAGCGAAAGCGGGTGGGGCGCGGCGACGGCAGCGGTCACGGTACCTATTCTGGACGTGGCTCGAAGGGCCAGAAATCACGTTCCGGCGGCGGGCCTCGCTTGGGCTTCGAGGGCGGCCAGACGCCTCTCATCAAGCGTCTGCCCCGGCGGCGGGGCTTCACGAACATCTTCCGGGTGGAGTATGCGCCTGTGAACGTGAAGCAACTGGAGCGCTTTGCGGAGGGCACAGAGGTAACACCCGAGCTTCTGCACGAGGTAGGAATCATCAAGACTTTGCGACAGCCGGTGAAGGTTCTGGGCGACGGCGAGATAACCAAGGCCCTGATAGTGCGGGCCCACAGGTTCTCGGCGGTGGCCAAGGGGAAGATCGAGGCGGCTGGAGGAAGCGTCGAGGAGGTAGCGCATGGCGCGAGCGCCCACGGTCGCTAGGCCGCGGCTTCTCCAGGCCGTCATTGACGCTTTCCAGCAGGCGGACGTCCGGCAGAAGATCGTATTCACCCTGGCGCTGCTGGTGGTGTTCCGGTTTGTGGCCAATCTGCCGCTCCCAGGCATCGACAGGGCTGCCTTGTCGGACATCTTCGAGGGGAATGCCGTCCTTGGCTTTCTCAACATCTTCAGCGGGGGTGCCCTGCGGAACATGAGTGTCGCTGCCCTGGGGGTCTACCCCTACGTGACATCCTCCATCGTCATGCAGCTACTCGTCCCCATAGTGCCCCAACTTCAGGCTTTGACCAAGGAGGGGGAGCAGGGCCGCCGCCAGATCCAGATCTACACCCACTGGCTGACGATACCCATGTGTATCGTTCAGGGCTATGGACAGCTCATCCTCATCAACAACCTGGGTGGTTTTGGAGGAGAGACAAAGATCGGTCTCACCGGCGACGCTCTGTTGCCCACCCTGTCCATGCTTACCACCCTGACGGCCGGCACTATGTTCCTGGTCTGGCTGGGCGAGCTCATCACGGAGAAGGGGGTCGGCAACGGAGTATCGGTGCTCATCTTCGCCGGCATCGTGGCGAACATACCGCGGATGATCTGGACAGAGGTCTACACCTCGACCGCCATGAGGGGCGTTGTGATGCTGCTTCTGTTCATCACCATCATCCTCGCTATCATTGTCTTTTTCCAGGAAGCGCAGAGGCGCATCCCGGTTCAGTACTCCCGCAGCCTGTTCCGCGGCGGGCGGATGTACCGGCAGTCGGGTCAGACTCACATCCCCCTGCGGGTGAACTCGGCGGGGATGATCCCGCTCATCTTCGCCTTTTCTATCGTTATCTTCCCGGCCTATGCCGCCAGCATGTTCGAGGGCTCGAACGCTACCTGGGTAGTCAACGCAGCGGACGCGATCAAGGGGGCCTTCAGCCCCTCAAACGGGGGCTACTGGGTCTTCGTTTTCATTCTGGTGATGATCTTCGCCTTCTTCTATACGATGGTCATCTTCCAGCAGCAGAATCTGGCGGAGAACCTGCAGCGGCAGGGGGGCTTCATTCCCGGTATCCGGCCGGGGCGCCCTACGGCGGAGTACATTACGCGGGTGCTCATTCGCATCACCTGGGCTGGCGCTCTCT
>CAZXAF010000119.1:0-5441 GCA_964638905.1 uncultured Dehalococcoidia bacterium | reverse complement strand
CACAACCGTAGAGGCTCTCGTCCGGCTCAACGGGTTGCAGCAGCCCAACCTGATCCTCTACGGCTCGACGCTGAATGTGCCCTACGTTGGCGAGGACGCAGGCGGCGCTCCCGCTGGCGTGTCCCCAGTACAGGTGGACTTCAGTCTGCCGTAGCGGCTAGTAGCTCCCCTAAGTCTTCGCTCTCCACATCGGGGCCGACTACTGCCAGAACCAGCTTGCCCGCCCGAACGATGCGCTGGGCCACCCGCAGGACATCTTCGGCCGTGATCGCTTGCAGCTTCTCCACCACCGACTCGACTGGCTCGATCTCGTCCATGGTCAGCAGCATCTCACCAGCCCGCTGCCCCAGGGCCATGGGCGTCTCCAGGCTCAGGCGGAAGTTACCCACAGCGTAGTCGCGCACCCTGGCCATCTCATCGTCGCCCACAGGCTCCTCCAGCAGCTTGTGCAGCTCGCCCACAATGACCTGCACCGCCTCCTTCAGGTTCTGAGGAGCAACGCCGGCGCTGATCGCCAGCGCGCCGGTGTCATGGTAGCGGCTGACAGCCGAGCCCACCGAGTAGGCCAGCCCTCGCCTCTCCCGCACCTCCTTGAACAACCGAGAGCTCATCCCCCGGCCCAGAAGGCTGTTGAATATCATCAGCGCGTAGCGGTCGGGGTCCTTTCTGGCGAAGGCGGGAAGGGCCATGGCCAGGTTGGCCTGGCTTATGGGGCGGCTCTCAACGGCCAGACGCTGGGCGGGAAGGGCAGAATCGACGGGCAAGAAAGAGGGGGAAGGCCTGGACGGCCGGTCTTCAAAGTAGCGACGGGCCAGGGCCAATACCTCTGCGTGGCCCATGTTGCCAGCCACGCTCAACACCGTATTGGCCGGCACGTACCAGGAGTCCATATAGTCCAGGAAGTCCTGGCGCTGGATGGTGGCCACCGTCTCCTCCTTGCCGGCGGTGCTCCAGCCCAGAGGTTGATCACCGAAGAAGGCCTGGGTCAACAGCTCGCTCACCCACACGCCCGGCTGGTCGCGATTGCGACGGATCTCCTGCTGCACCACCAGGCGCTCTCGATCCATCTCCTGAGAATCGAGCAGGGGATGGAGGATCATGTCGGCCAGCACGTCCAGGGCCAGCTCCAGCTTTTCGAAGGGGAGATGGTTCCAGAAACAGGTGATCTCCTTGGACGTGTAGGCATTGAGGACACCGCCCGCGCCCTCAACGGCCTCGGCGATGGCCATAGCGGTCGGCCAGCGCTCACTTCCCTTGAACACCATATGCTCCAGGAAATGCGCCAGGCCTTGGGAGTCCCGCTCCTCGGCGCGCGAGCCCGCCCCGACGAACAGGTTGACGCTGACCGACTGGGCGGTGGCAACGGGTGTAGTCACCACTCGCAGGCCGTTCGCCAGTTCGGAGATCTCCCAGGAGATCGTCATCCACACCCTCCTTCTGACCCTGGCTAAAGCAGGGCCAGTATAGGTGGCCATAACGGGACGGTCAATAAAGCGCCCAAGGTGATCTGTGCCGCCTTTGCGCCGGAGATTTTGCTGGTCAACCTACCACTTTGGTCAGGCCAGCCAACGTCCCCAACGCTTGACAGGCCTTCGCCGCCGCTCGTATGATGGGCCTGAATTACATGACGAAGTACATTTTCGTCACTGGCGGAGTGGTGAGCTCGGTAGGAAAGGGGATCACCACCGCCGCTCTCGGACGCCTGCTCAAGGCCCACAGCATCCCCGTCGTCATCCAGAAGCTAGACCCCTACCTCAACGTCGACCCCGGCACCATGTCCCCCTACCAGCACGGCGAGGTTTTCGTCACCACCGACGGCGCGGAAACCGACCTCGACCTCGGCCACTACGAACGTTTCCTGGACCAGGATCTCACCGAGGCCAGCTCCGTCACCTCCGGCCAGATCTACCAGACAGTCATCTCCAAGGAGCGCCGAGGCGTCTACCTGGGCCGCACCATCCAGGCCGTACCCCACGTGACCAACGAGATCAAGGAGCGCATTCGCGCTGTCGGCCGCGAGGGCAACGCCAGCGTCGTCATCGTCGAGGTGGGGGGCACCGTCGGCGACATCGAGGGCCAGCCCTTCCTGGAAGCCGTGCGCCAGATGCGTAAAGAGGAGGACTGGGACGATACCCTCTCTATCCACGTGACCTTCCTGCCCTACATCTCGACCACCGGCGAGCTGAAGACCAAGCCCACTCAGCACAGCGTCCGCGAGCTGCGCAGCATGGGCATCCAGCCCGACGTCATCATGTGCCGCAGCGATAACCGCATGCCCGACGACCTGCGGGACAAGATCTCCCTCTTCTGCGACGTGGAGAAGCGGGCGGTCGTGCCCCTCCCTACCATGTCCACCATCTACGAGGTGCCCCTCATCCTCGAGCGGGCCGGCCTGACGGACTACATCATGCAGCGCCTGCATCTTCCCGGCGTCGCCCGCGACCTGGCCGATTGGCAGAAGTGGGTGGAGCGCCTCAAGAAGCCGCACGGTCGCGTTTCGGTGGCGGTAGTCGGCAAGTACGCCGAGCTGCCCGATGCCTACCTTTCAGTGAAGGAAGCCCTCATCCACGCCGCCGTTCACCACGGCCTGGGAGTGGACATCCGCTGGGTGCCCTCGGGCAAGCTGGAGGAGGACGGCGGCGAGGCCATCCTGGAGGGGGTGCACGGCATCGTGGTGCCCGGCGGTTTCGGCGAACGGGCCATCGAGGGGATGGTTCGTGCCGCCCGCTACAGCCGCCAGCAGGATGTGCCCTACCTGGGGCTTTGCCTGGGCCTCCAGATCATGGTCATCGAATTCGCCCGCCATCTGTTCCAGAGCGATGATCCTAACTCCACCGAGTTCTGCCCCGAAACACCCTATCCGGTGATAAGCCTCCTCTCGGAGCAGGAGGGTATCGTGGACAAGGGCGGCACCATGCGTCTGGGCAGCTACCCCTGCCACCTGGCGGACGGCACGAAGACCCGCGCCGCCTATGACCAGCCAGAGGTCGTCGAGCGGCACCGCCATCGCTATGAGTTCAACAACGCCTATCGAGAGGCCCTGGCCGAGGCGGGCCTTATCCCCAGCGGCCTATCGCCCGACGGCACGCTGGTCGAGATCTGCGAGCTGCGTGACCATCCCTGGATGGTGGGCTCCCAGTTCCACGCCGAGTTTCGCTCCAGGCCCAATCGTCCCCATCCCCTGTTCCAGGGCTTCCTGGAAGCAGCCGGTCGAAGGGCCGGGCAGCTACCTGCCCCCACAGCCGCCGTCGAGGAGACCTCCCGCCGTCTGTGAGTCCGGTGGAAGCCACGATGCTTTTGCCGGCAGCCAAAAGAAGCTATAATCCGGTCTAAGAGGTTGACAATGCGCCTATTCTTGGACACGGCCAGCGTCGAGGAGATTCGAGCGGCGGCGAAGCTGGGGGTCATCTCCGGGGTGACCACCAACCCCACTCTGTGGGCCAAGGCCGGAGGAGGCAACTACCGCGACATCGTCGTGGAGATCTGCAACATCATCGATGGGCCCATCTCCGCCGAGTGCCTCTCCCGCGACGTGGAAGGACTGGTGAAGGAGGCGCGGCAAGTCGCCTCCTGGCACCCCAACGTGGCGGTGAAGATACCGATCGATGAGGCGGGCCTGGAGGCGACCTCCCGCCTATCCAGAGAGGGCATCAAGGTCAACATGACCCTGGTCTTCTCCCCCAACCAGGCTCTCCTGGCCGCCCAAGCCGGTGCCACCTTCGTCAGCCCCTTTGTCGGCCGCCTGGACGACATCGGCCACGACGGCATGCAGGTGGTGGCCGATGCCGTGCAGGTCTTCGAGCGCTACCACCTGCCCAATCAGGTGCTGGCGGCCAGTCTGAGGCATCCCCTGCACGTCATCGCCGCTGCCAAGGTCGGCGCCCACATCGCCACCATGCCCTACAGTGTGCTCATGGGGATGCTTCACCATCCCCTCACGGACATAGGGATCGAACGCTTCCTCGCCGATGCCAAGAAGGCTGCCAAAGCGGCACGCGCCAAGGGACGCGTCTGACCTCCTCCCTTCAGGCCTCGGGCAGCCGCACGCCTCTTTAGAGCGCCCTACAGTTCCAGCGCCAAGGGGTAACATGGCGTCATCAATGTGCCAAGCCAGGGCACACCTTTGACCGTTCCTGGGCTAGATGCTACAATGTTAATGCCTTGGGGCAGGCATTTTGGATGAGGAATCGAGCGCTAGTACTGACGGTCGCAGTCATGACGCCGTTAATGTCGGTGATCGCAGGTCTAGTGTATTTGTTGTGGTGGGAGAATACTCACTGCCTCTTCTGCGGCAAGAAGCTAGGCCCAGGCGGTAAATGCACCAACCCCGATTGCAGCCTAGGTCACTTAACGGACTGAGTGCCGTGACTTCCTGCCAAATCGCCACTGTCGGAATGGGGCGCTAGGCAGGGGATGAGCTTACTTTCCGGTCCACGAGAATCCTGCGGCGTCTTCGGCGTCTACGCGCCAGGGGAAGACGTAGCGAGGGTTACCTTCTACGGCCTGTATGCTCTTCAGCATCGAGGCCAGGAAAGCGCAGGCATAGCCACCGCCAACGGTAGCAGGATTCATCTCCGCACCGGCATGGGCCTCATCTCCCAGGTGTTCGATGAGGACGCCCTGTCCTATCTGCCCGGCCAGAGCGCCATAGGCCACACGCGCTACTCCACCACCGGCTCCAGCCGTATCGAGAATGCCCAACCCCTCTATCTGGAGGGATCCCGCGGGCCACTGGCCCTCGCTCACAATGGCAACCTGGTAAACGCCGAGGTGCTCCGTCACGACCTGGAGGCGCAAGGCTACACCCTCGAGACCTCCTCCGACTCGGAGCTCATCGCCAGTCTGCTGGCGTCCGCGCCCGGCACCACCTGGGAGAAGCGTTTGGGCTACGTCATGCGGCGCATTCAGGGCGCCTATTGCGTGGTGGGCCTCACCCCCAACGCTCTATTGGCCATGCGCGACCCCTACGGCATTCGTCCCCTCTGCCTGGGCTC
Organism: uncultured Dehalococcoidia bacterium; assembly: GCA_964638905.1. Classification (GTDB taxonomy): domain Bacteria; phylum Chloroflexota; class Dehalococcoidia; order SM23-28-2; family SM23-28-2; genus SM23-28-2. The sequence goes on along the minus strand of CAZXAF010000119.1, from coordinate 447 downwards.
CTTCAACGGCGGCTGGATCGTAGCCTCCGAAAGCTGCGCGCTCGACCACCTGGGGGCAACTTACCTGCGCGAGGTGGAGCCGGGCGAGGCCCTGTACATCGACGAAACCGGCGTTAACTCCTACAAGCCGGTGCCCAGCCAGCGGCACGCCCTCTGCATCTTCGAGTACATCTACTTCTCGCGGCCCGATACCATCCTGCACGACAGGCTCCTCTACCCCGTGCGCATGGCTATGGGAGCGGAGCTGGCCCGCCAGTACCCGGTGGAAGCCGACCTGGTCATCGGCGTGCCGGACTCGGCGATAGCCGCCGCCATCGGCTACTCCCACCAGTCGGGCATCCCCTACGCCGAAGGGCTGGTGAAAAACCGCTACGTGGGCCGAACGTTCATCCAGCCCGACCAGCGCCTGCGAGAGGTGGGCGTCTATCTGAAATTCAACCCCCTGCG
>CAZXAF010000118.1:0-5450 GCA_964638905.1 uncultured Dehalococcoidia bacterium | reverse complement strand
GCCGAGGAGGAGATGGACCTGGAGGTGGTCTCCGGCGGCGAGCTGGCCATCGCCCGCTCGGTGGACTTCCCGCCCCAGCGCATCTATTTCCACGGCAACAACAAGTCGGAGGAGGAGCTGCGGGAGGCCCTGGACTACGGCATCGGCCATGTGGTGGTCGATAACCCCCACGAGCTGGAGCTGCTCAACCAGGTGGCGACCTCCATGGGCAAGCGCCAGCCCATCCTCCTGCGCCTGTCGCCCAACGTCGACCCCCATACCCATCGCCACACCACCACCGGCGTCCTGGACAGCAAGTTCGGCTTTCCGATCGTGACCGGCCAGGCGGAGGCGGCGATAAAGCAGGCCCTCAGCCTGCCGGCCGTGGAGCTGGTGGGGCTCCACTTCCACCTTGGCTCGCCCATCCCTCATATGGAGCCCTATCAGGAGGCCGTCCCGCTGGTGATCGCCTTCGCTGCCCGGATGGCCGAGCGGCACGGCTTCCGCCTGAGGGAGCTCAGCCCGGGCGGCGGCTTCGCCATCCAGTACCTGGAGGACATCCCCGCTCCCGCGCCGGCCGAGTACGCGGCGGCCATCGCCTCCGCCCTGGTGGGGGCCTGCCGGGCGCACTCCCTGCCCTTGCCCAGGCTGGTCATAGAGCCGGGACGGGCCATCGGCGGTCAGGCCTGCGTTGCCCTCTACAAGGTCGGCGCCAGGAAGGATATCCCCGGCGTGCGCACGTACGTGGCGGTGGACGGCGGCATGGGCGACAATATTCGGCCCGCTCTCTACAGCGCTCGCTATTCGGCCCTGGTGGCCAACAAGGTGGGCGAGGAGGAGCGGGAGCGGGTGACCATCGCCGGCAAGTTCTGCGAGTCGGGCGATGTCCTCGTTCGGGATGCCGACCTCCCCCGTCTGGAGGCGGGCGACATCCTGGCGGTGGCCGCCGCCGGCGCCTACTGCCTGCCCATGGCCAGCAACTACAACGCCTTTCTCCGACCGGCCATCGTCATGGTCAGGGACGGCGCCGCCCGCCTGATCCGCCGCCGTGAGACCTACGAAGACCTGATGCGCTGTGACGTTTGGCCGTAGCCCTAGCAATGGAACGATTCTCTTGATCAAGAAGCTTGGTCCGTACAAGGCCGCAGCGCTATTGGCGGTGGCGGTAGTGCTTGCCGCCGGTTGCGGCGGCAGCGACTCCTCGGTTGAGATGCCCGAGGGCAGCTCGCCGGTTGCTTCGCCGACGGCCACCGAAGGGGGGCGCGTGCTCTACGTGGCCCCGGACGGCGACGACGCCGCGGACGGCAGCGTCGAGCATCCCTGGCGTACCCTCCAGCAGGCCGCCGATTCCGTTCTGCCCGGCGATACAGTAGTGGTGCAGGAAGGCATCTATCACGAAGAGGTGACGCTTACCCGCTCGGGGGAGTTAGGCCAGCCCATCACTTTGCGCGCAGCGGCTGGCGAAGCCGTCGTACTGGACGGCGGCGGCCAGCTAGGCGACGGCTTCATCATTGACGCCGGCATCTCGCACGTCAGCCTGGAGGGCTTTCAGCTCACCGACTACCGCGGCTGGACCATCTCTCTGGAAGGCGACAATCAGGACATCGTGATCGCTAACATAGACAGCGGCGGCAGTGACAACGGGGTTCACATGACGCTGGGCGAGCACGGCAAGCCGGAGCAGGGATCGGTCGAGGACGTGCTGATCCGCGACTCCCGCTTTCACCACCACCGTTTCGCTGGCATCGACTGCACGCCTGGGCCCTGCAACCGCCTGCTCATCATGAACGTCCAGGCCGACAACAACGGCGCCGAGGCCGACTGGGCGGGCGACGGCATCGCTGTGGAGATGGGCGAGGACATCCGCATCGAGGGCTGCCAGGTGTACGACAACGGCGGCGACGGCATCGACCTGAACTCGCGGGACAGCCGGCCGATGTCCGGGATCGAGGTGCGCGGCTGTCAGGTCTGGGGCAACAAGCGCACGGGCATCAAGCTCTGGCGCGGCGGCAGCATCAGTGATAGCGTCGTCTATTCGATGGGTTCGTGCGGTATCGACATCGCCCGCGAAGGGACCTACGAGGTGCTGAACACGCTGGTCGCCCGGAGCGGCCTGGACGGGGACTACGGTATGGTGGTGGCCTATCCCGAGGACTCGGAGCCGCAGGGCCCGGTGTCCCTCCGCATCCGAAGCAGCATCTTCGCCTTCAACTACGGTGGAATCTATCTGGGCGAGAGCGTGAAGCTGGATGAGGACTACGACCTGTTCTTCAGTCGCGACGACTGCGAGATCGAGGCGGTCTTCAGCGACCGCGAGGACGGCTGCTTTAACCGCGACGACCTCACCAGAGGCGCTTGGTTCTGGGAGACGGGCAACGGCCACCACAGCATGGCCGCTGATCCTCTGTTCGTCGATCCTGAGGGAGGCGACTACCACTTGCGATCGCAGAGCCCGGCGCGGGGCAACGGCGATCCCGAGCAGGGTGGGACGCTGGACATGGACGGCAACCAGCGGCCGTCGAACGGAGACGTGGACATCGGCCCCTATCAGGTGACGTAGCATGTGGCGGACGGTCGGACAGGACAGGACGGTGGCTGCCCTTCAGCGCGGCCTGGCCCAGGGCAGGCAGGCCCACGCCTACCTCTTCGTGGGGCCGCCCCAGGTGGGCAAGGCCACCCTCGCCCTGGAGCTCGCCCAGGCCCTCAACTGCGATGGGCCGGAGCCGCCCTGCGGGGAGTGCACCCCCTGCCGCCGCATCGCCGCCGGCATCCACACCGACGTTCAGGTGGTGACCATAGAGACAGGCGACGGCGGCCCCCACAAGGACATTCGCATCCAGCAGATACGGGACATCGAGCGGACGGTCAGCCTGCGGCCCTTCGAGGGTCGCTGCCGGGTGATCATCATCGACCCCGCCGATGCCATGAACGAGGAGGCCCAGAACGCCTTCCTCAAGACCCTGGAGGAGCCGCCGCCCGATGTCGTCTTTGTCCTCATCACCTCCCGGCCGCAGGCCCTGCGGGCTACCATCCACTCCCGCTGCCAGCAGCTCGAGTTCTCGCCCTTGCCTGTGGCCAAGCTGGAGGAGGCCTTGCGTGAGCGGTGGTCGGTGGCCCCTCGTCAGGCGCAGCTCCTCGCTCGCCTCTCGCGCGGCCGCCTCGGCTGGGCCATCGCTGCCCGCCAGGACGAGGAGATGATGCGCGTCCGCCACGAAGCGCTGGTGGACATCCGCAGCCTGCCCGAGCGCACCATCCAGGATCGATTCGCCTACGCCTCCCAGGTCGCCGGCCGCTTCTCCCGCGACCGGCCGACGGTTATGGCCGTCCTCGACCTGTGGCGGGAGTGGTGGCGGGACGTTCTGCTGGCGTCAAGCGGCGGCCAGGATGGTATCACTAACCTCGACCTGGGGGACATCCTGAAGGCGGAGGCCGCTCGGTATGAGCCTGGCCAGGTGATCGCCTTCCTCCGTTCGCTGGCCACCAGCAAGCGGCGCCTGGAGGAAAACGTCAACCCTCGCCTGGCCCTGGAGGTGCTCATGCTCGACCTGCCGGCACCCCACTAGGCCGCCCTCCGATAGCCGTCCGGAAAAGTTCGAGCCAACGTGGTGCTTTCAGTGCGCTGGGCGAGCAGTAGCTGGTTCATAGATGGGGGGTTCTGGGCTCGTGGGTTCACGCACAACCCCAGCCTGAAGGCTGAGGCATGGGGAGGCGAATCCGATGCCCTCGCCTTCAGGCTGGGGTTGAGAATCAAGGCACCAGCGGCGAAGTGCGCTGGGCGAACACACGGCTTTGACCTGATCTACTTGAGATGCTAGACTTCGCAGGATACAAGGTTGTCTACTGGCGGGAAGGAGGAAGTCGAACAGATGCGAATCTTAGCCATTGTCATGGCCACTATCTTGACGGTTCTTTGCCTGGTAGCCTGCGGGGGAGGTGATGAGGAGGAGGGCGCACCGGCGGCCGCAGCAAGTCCTTCTGCCACCGAGGGAGCCCCATCCGCTCCTGAGGGTACCCCTCCTGGGACGGGCACGCCCCTCTCTGAGCGCACCCCTACTGCGCCCCGCACACCGGGCGCTGCTGCCACTCCCTCTGAGGGAGGTCTCACCACCGGGTCACTTGCTGACCTGGACAGCTATCGCTACACCATGAACATGGAACTGGAGGGATTGGAGAGCGTCTTCGCCGAAAGCCTCAGCGCCATCCCGGGTCAGGATCCCGCCGCTCTGGCCGAAAGCCTGACAATGGAGGTCACCGGAGCGTACGTGGCCCCCGATAAGATCGAGGTACGTATGAGCATTAGCGGCGTTGACGATGAACTGGCGATGACTACCATCGGCGACCAGCAATGGGTTGAGATGGGTGACTTGGCCATCGGCCCCATCCAGGCGGTGGGCGACATCGAGGAGATGAATCTCGCTAGCATCGTGTGGGATGGGTTTTCAGCAGATACCGGCGGGCTGACCTGTACCAGCGAGAAGAAAGAGACAGTTAACGGCGTCGCCTCCAATTACTGCGGCATCGACGCGGCCACCTTCGAGCAGCTCGCCGACCTGTTCGGCGGCACGGGGGACATGGGCGACATAGACGAGTTCAGCCTTGACCTTTGGCTGGCGGAGGACGGCGATTGGCCCGTGCGCATGCGGGCTAACGTGGCAGGGACCGATGAGACCGGGAAGGATTTCAGGGCCAAACTGGAGCTGGACGTTACCGACGTCAACGAGGATTTCGACATCAAGGCCCCCAGCTAGCACTTAGCCGCTGGGAACGCTCACAGGAGGCGGCGGACAGGCTTGCGGCCCGGACGGGGGTCGTAGTTAGTCTTGAACATCTCCAGCTTGTCGCGTTCGATGAGGTATTTGCCAGCGAATAGGAGGGCAGGGACTTTCTTCTGCTTGATGAGACGCCGCAGGCTCTGGGGGTGAATGCCCAGGATCCGTGCCGCTTCCACTAGGTCTAGGTAGTTGTCGAACGGGGTGTCGACCATCCCCCTCCCCTCCGCTAGTCTATTAACATGCTAAGACACATGAGTAATTCTACCACATCTGTCAAGCTTAGGGAGCCTCTCTGACCTACTATCTTGACCCTCTCGGGCGCTAGTGTCCATCGTTACCAAAACGATAGCCGGTATGTTATCCTGACGGTAGCATCCCTGCCCGGCGGGGACAGGCGGAGGGGGGAGAGGAACATGTACGATCCCACCAAGCGGAAAGCGCTGTCGCAGCGACGGGCGGCCTGGGAGAAACGAGTGGAAGACGGCGACCAGGAACGCCAGGAGCGGTTTATCACCACCTCCGGTCAGCCCATTCAGCGAATGTATGACCCCAGCGACGTCGCCGCAATGGACTACGAGCGGGACATCGGCTGGCCAGGGGAGTACCCTTTCACCCGTGGTCTCCACCCAACCGGCTACCGCGGTCGCCTGTGGACGATGCGCATGTTCGCCGGCTTCGGCAGCGTCGAGGAGACCAACG
>CAZXAF010000117.1:0-5492 GCA_964638905.1 uncultured Dehalococcoidia bacterium | reverse complement strand
GGGTGACCTTCGGCCGTCCTCTGGCTGACCGTCAGGCCATCCAGTGGATGCTGGCCGACAGCGCCATCGGGATCTTCAACGCCAAGTATGCCACCTTGCGGACAGCGGAGCTGATTGACGAGTACCCCAAGACCGGTAGGGTGCCTATAAAGGAGATATCTATCGCCAAGTGCTACGCCGTGGACATGTGCCAGGCCGTGTGCGACAGGGCGATCCAGATCCACGGTGGCATGGGCCTGTCCAGCGAGATGGGCCTGGAAGAGGCCTTCCGCATTGCCCGCACCCTGCGCATCCCTGACGGCACCTCCGAGATGCAGCGGCGGACCATCGCCGGGCAGCTCCTGCGGGGAGACACAATCTTCTAGGTTTGACCGGGCCGGTTATCGTAGGGGCCGTCGGCATCGTGCCGCTGGCCGCTGGCCTGCTGGCGGGCGCCTGGCTGCGCTCGCGAGTGCAGCAGGAGGTATTCCGAACGGTGGCGCTGGCTGTGCTCGTTTTCACCGGCATTGGGGTCATCATTTCGGTTTCGGCGGTCTAGCCTAGGATGAAGGAGGGAGCTTTGCTAACCAAGCGAATCATCCCCTGCCTCGATGTCAAAGACGGCCGGGTGGTGAAAGGGGTTCGCTTCCTGAACCTACGCGACGCCGGCGACCCTGTGGAGCTGGCCGCTCTCTATCAGGCCGAGGGGGCCGATGAGCTCGTCTTCTTGGACATCACCGCCTCGCCCGACCGTCGCAAGACGGTGGTCGATATGGTGTCCAAGGTGGCCGAGCAGGTGTCCATCCCCTTCGCCGTTGGCGGCGGCATCCGCAGCACCGAGGACATGCGCCTGGTGCTGGAATCGGGTGCCGACAAGGTGGGCATCAACACCGGCGCTGTGGAGAATCCCGATCTGATCACCGAGGGGGCGACCCGCTTCGGCAGTCAGTGCATCGTGGTGGCCATCGACGGCAAGCCGGTGGGGCCAGAACGCTGGGAAGTATTCATCTACGGCGGCCACGAAGGCGGTCAGTCCACTGGTCTCGATGCCGTCGAGTGGGCCAAGAGGGCAGCCGATCTGGGCGCCGGCGAGCTGCTGGTCACCGGCATGGCCGCCGATGGCACGCAGGTAGGCTATGACCTCGGCCTCACCCGCGCCATCTCCGAGGCGGTGTCCATACCGGTGATCGCCTCCGGCGGCGCTGGCAACCCCCAGCACATGTACGAGGCCATCGTGGAGGGCAAGGCCGATGCCGTGCTGGCGGCGGGCATCTTCCACTTCGGCACCTTCCGCATTCGGGATGTCAAGGAGTACCTGGCCGGTCGCGACATCCCTGTGCGCCTCTAAGCGGCAAGGACGGCAGCGCCATGCTTCAGTTCGACGAGAATGGCCTCATCCCCGCCATCGTTCAGGACGCCAGCACCGGCGAGGTGCTCATGCTGGGCTACATGAACGCTGAGTCCCTGCGCCGAACGCTGGAGTCCGGCCAGGCCTGGTTCTGGAGTCGCAGCCGCCAGGAGCTATGGCACAAGGGGGCTACCTCCGGCAACTTCCTCAACGTCAAGGCCATCCTCAAGGACTGCGACGAGGATGCTCTGGTGGTGAAGGTGGAGCCGGAAGGGCCGGTCTGCCACACCGGCGAGCGCTCCTGCTTCTACCGTCCGCTGGAGGAAGAGGGCCGATCCTAGCAGCGGAGGCCTAGGCTTGCTCGCCGGCGGTGGCAGCCGCCTGGTCGGCGGCTAGGGCCTCTCGTAGCGCGTGGATGGCGACCTCCACCTGAGCGTCATCGGGCTCGCGGGTGGTGAGCGACTGAAGCCACAGATTGGGCCTGGACAGAACCCGTATCAGCCTGCTGTTCTGAAAGGCGCCCATTAGTCTGATCACCTCGTAGCTAACGGCGGCGATGACCGGCACCAACGCCACCCGCGACAGGAGACGCTCCCAGAAGGGCGGCGTCCCCACCAGGACGAATGCCAGCACCGATACGACCACCACTATCAGAAGGAAGCTGGTGCCGCAGCGAGGGTGAGCGGTGCCGTAGCGGCGGACCGCTTCCACTTCCAGGGGAGCGCCTTCCTCCAGGGCGTTGATCGTCTTGTGCTCAGCGCCGTGGTAGGCGAAGACGCGGCGGATGTCGGGCAGAAGGCCGATGAGGTAGAGATAGGCCAGGAACACTCCCAGGCGGATCACACCCTCGACGAAGGCCGCCAGCCGCTCGTTGTCGATGGCATCTTCCAGGCGGCTCATCGCCAGCACCGGCCCCACGAAGATGATGGCGATGACGAATGCGAGGGCCACTATCACCGTTCCCCACAGGACAGGTCGGCCGACTTCCTTCTCCTCTTCTCCCAGGGCCACGTTGTAGGAGAAGAAGAGGGCCTTGGTGCCCAGGGCCATGGTCTCCCAGAGGATGATGATGCCTCGCAGGAAGGGGATGCGGCTCAGGAGGCCGGTAGACACGCCGCCGAGGCTCTCCAGCCGCAGGGCGATGTCACCCTCGGGCCGACGTACAGCCACCGCCATGAAACGACGGCCGCGGATCATCACACCTTCCATGACCGCTTGGCCGCCGTAATGAAAAGAGCTGGCCAAAGGCAGCTCCTTGCAGATGAATGAAAGGGCGGGCGAGGACCTCCTAGGCCTCGCCCTGTGGTTCCTCTTCCGGTTCGGGTTGGACGGAGGCCTCGGGCTCTTCCTCCGGCTCGGCTTGGTGGGCTCGCGGCTTCTTTTTGCCTTTCGCCTCAGCGACGGCCTCCGCCTTGGCAGTGGCCTTCTTCCCCTTCTCCTCGTGAAGGCCGTAGCGCTTCAGGAAGCGCTCCACGCGGCCGGCCGTGTCCACGATTCGGTGCTCGCCGGTGAAGAAGGGGTGGCACTTGCTGCACACCTCGACGTGCAGATGCGGCTTGGTGGCGCGGGTCTGGAAGGTGTTGCCACAGACGCAGACTACGGTCGCCTCTACATATTCCGGATGGATATCGGGTTTCACGGACGTCCTCAATTGCTGCTAGGGGCGTAGACGCTTACCTTCTTGCGCCCCAGCTTGTTGTACGGCTCGAACTTGACCTGCCCCTCGATGAGCGAGTAGATGGTGTAGTCGCGGCCCAGGCCCACGTTCTTGCCGGGATGTATCCTCGTGCCCCGCTGCCGGACGATGATCGTCCCAGGCAGCACCAACTGGCCGTCGTAGCGCTTGACGCCCAGGCGCTTGGCCTTGCTGTCGCGACCGTAGCGAGTGCTGCCTCCGCCTTTCTTGTGTGCCATTCCTATTCACCCCTCTTTGTGCGACGTTTGGGCTTGGGCGGTGCCTCCTCTTTCTCGGCCTTGGTAGCCCTTCTTCTGCGTGGCTTGGGCGCCTCCGCGATGGCCTCGGTTGCCGCCTCCGGTGGGGCTTCGGCCTCGGGGGCAGCGGCCTCAGCCTTCGCCTTAGCCGCGGCCCTGGGCGCTCGCTTGGCGGGGGCCCTTCGCCGGGGCGGCTTGGCTGCCTCCTTCGGTGGGGCTGCCTCCGCGACCGGCTCAGGGGCAACCTCCGCGATGGCCTCGACTGCCGCCTCCGGTGGGGCTTCAGCCTCGGGGGCAGCGGCCTCAGCCTTCGCCTTAGCCGCGGCCTTGGGCGCTCGCTTGGCGGGGGCCCTTCGCCGGGGCGGCTTGGCTGCCTCCTTCGGTGGGGCTGCCTCCGCGACCGGCTCAGGGGCAACCTCCGCGATGGCCTCGACTGCCGCCTCCGGTGGGGCTTCAGCCTCGGGGGCAGCGGCCTCAGCCTTCGCTCTAGGCGCGGCCTTGGGCGCTCGCTTGGCGGGAGCCCTTCGCCGGCGTGGCTTGGCCGGTGCCTCGGCTGCTGCCGCGGCCTCTGGTTCGCGACCGATGAGTATCTGGCGGATGGCCAGACGGGTGTAGGCTTGGCGGTGGCCGATCTTCTTGTGATAGCGGGTCTTGGGCTTGTACTTGAAGACCACGATCTTCTTCTCGCGGCCGTGCTCCACCACTTCCGCTATCACCCTAGCTCCCGCCACCGTGGGCTGACCGACGGTCACCTCTTCGCCGTCGGCCACCAGCAGCACGTCTAGCAACTCCACCGTGTCGCCTACCGCCGCCGGCAGGCGCTCCACGTCCAGGAGCTGATTCGGCTCCACCCTATGCTGTTTGCCGCCTGTTCGCACTACGGCGTAAATTTCTCCCTACCTCCTGGCACAAGCACTCCAGCTATTCTAGCAAGCTGGCTGCGGAGCATCAACCGCACCAAAACACGACGACCGCAGGGCCGCCGTGCCGAAATGAGAACGTTTCGTCTATTCGGGAGCAGCCTGTCTAGGCCCTGGCTGCTCCTACTCCCTTTTCATCTCCGGGTTCAGGCGAGACCTGGCTTCGCCTTCCCAGGCAAGGCCTGGCTTAGGGGGAGCGATGGTCGGCTCGGGGCGGGCCTCCTTCTTCTCGGGCTCCTTCGGCTCCTTTGGCTCCTCTTCTGGCTGCTTCTCGGCCGTGCTCGGCTCCTCATCCACCGGAGCGGCGAACAGGGTCTCCAGGGCCTCCCCCTCGATGGTCTCCACCTCTATGAGATGGTTGGCTATCTGGTTCAGCTTGGCTCGGTTCTCGATTAGAACCTTATGGGCGCTCTGGTAGGCGCGGTCGACGATCTGCCGTACCTCTTCGTCGATCTGCTCCGCTACCTTCTCGCTGTAGTTGCGTTGCTCGGCGATCTCCTTGCCCAGGAACACCAGCTCTTCTCGGCGGCCGAAGGTGCGCGGGCCCAGTCGTTCGCTCATGCCCCACTGGGTGACCATCTGGCGGGCGATCTTGGTGGCCCGCTCCAGGTCATTCTGGGGGCCCGTGGTCATCTCGCCGAATACCAGCTCCTCGGCCACCATGCCGCCCAGGATGGCGGCCAGCGCGTCCTGGAACTGCGAGCGTGTCCACAGGTTGCGGTCCTCCGCGGGCACGAAGCGAGTGAAGCCGCCGCTCATGCCGCGGGAGACGATGGTGATCTTGTACACATGGTCGGCGTTGGGCAGGCTGTGGGCCACCAGAGCATGCCCCGCCTCGTGATAGGCGATGGTCTCCTTCTCCCGGGGGCTTATCACCCTGCTCTTGCGCTCCGGCCCGGCGAGCACTCGGTCTATCGCCTCCTCAAATTCGGCCATCGTGATCTTCTTCTTGTTGCGGCGGGCGGTAAGGATGGCCGCCTCATTGACCAGGTTGGCCAGATCAGCGCCCGAGAAGCCTGCGGTCTGCCTGGCCAGCGTCTCCAGCTTCACGCTCCTGTCCAGCGGCTTGCCCTTAGCATGCACTTCCAGGATAGCCGTGCGGCCCTTGATGTCCGGCCGGTCCAGCACAACCTGACGGTCGAACCGACCCGGGCGCAGGAGCGCCGGGTCGAGGATGTCCGGGCGGTTGGTGGCGGCCACAACGATGATGTTGGTGTGGGTGTCGAAGCCGTCCATCTCCACCAGGATCTGGTTCAGGGTCTGCTCGCGCTCGTCGTGGCTGCCGCCCAGGCCGGCGCCGCGGTGGCGGCCCA
>CAZXAF010000116.1:0-5502 GCA_964638905.1 uncultured Dehalococcoidia bacterium | reverse complement strand
CATCAAGAAAGCCGGGCGAAGTGCCCGGCTTCGTCTACGATTTCGGGGAAAAGACCTGGAGCGGGAAACGGGACTGGAACCCGCGACCCTCTGCTTGGGAAGATTGTGCCCGCTCCGCTGAATCTATTCTGCGCCCAAAACGGCAATTTCGGCCCGTCCTGGCCCTCTGTCTCCAAGACGGTTGGGCCCTTTGTCTCTGGTACATACTAACACACAATCGCTACCGTTAGAAGGGCCTTTGGTGGGGGTGTGAGGTGCCAGAATGTCATCCGTATCCAGACGGTTGACGCCTGAGCCGTTTGGGCCAGCCTTGAGCCTATTGGGTGCCCACCCGAGTGCCGTGGCCACGACTTCCTGCTTGACAACCCGGAGTCAAGCCTGTTCAGGCCGTCTCTCCTCTCACAGCGACCGCACACCATGTGGGGATGGTGGCAGTTCGTGGCCAGCCATCAGCGCGGACGGCCGCTACGTCGGCTTCTCGTCCGCTGCAACGAACCTAGTGGCGGGGGACACCAACGGCGTGGCGCATATCTTCGTGCACGACCGCGATGAGCCCCCTCCGCCTCAGCCCGTTGGCGGCATGGCAGAACTCCCACATGTTTCTGGTTTGTCCGGCTCCAATCATGTGCCTCTGGCCGAAGTCGCGGCTGTCGCGCTCGTCGCCCACACCGCAACCGCCTGGTACGCCAGACGGCGGTGGGACAGGCCCCACTAATCATCTCATTACTCACTACCGCGCCTCAGGGCAAAGCTGGGTCATCCGAGCACCATCTGTAGATACTGGCTCAGAATGCGTTAATATACAGATGACACTGACCTCAGGGGGACACATGACTGCGACTTCCCAGAGCCAGAAAACGCCGGGCCAAGGAGAACGAAGATTCCTGTCAGGACCGCAAGACCGTGGCTCTGAGTTCTTACGCCTCTTGCACATCTCCGCAGAGTTTATTCGGGGATTCCGGAAACTACATTTTCTGGGACCTTGTGTCACCGTCTTCGGGTCGGCGCGGTTCGCCGAAAGCCATCCGTACTACGGGCTAGCACGAGACGTGGGCAAGCGACTGGCCGAAGCAGGATTCACAGTGATGACCGGAGGTGGCCCGGGGATCATGGAGGCCGCCAGCCGCGGCGCCAAAGATGTGGGTGGCCGGACAGTAGGCTGCAACATCGAGCTGCCAATCGAACAGAAGCCCAATCCGTATCTGGACGAATGCGTCAACTTTCATCATTTCTTCGTGCGCAAGGTGATGTTGGTCAAGTACTCCTACGCATTCGTTGTGCTACCGGGTGGTTTCGGCACGCTGGACGAGGTCTTTGAGACGGTGACCCTGATCCAGACGGACAAGATCAGGGATTTTCCGATAGTGCTGGTGGCGTCGGACTTCTGGAATCCCCTCATCCGGTTCATGCGGGACACCTTGCTAGCGCGTGGGACGATTGATGAGGGCGACTTTGAGCTCATGAATGTGGTCGACTCCGCAGACGATGCTGTAGCGTTGATTCGCGACGCGGCAATCCGCAGATTTGGACTCACCTACGGGCCCGGGGCCAGGCGCCGCCGGCCCCTGTTCGAGTAGATAGCATTCGCTCGCCCTCACCGCAACCGCCTAGTACGCCAGGAGGCGGTGGCTGAACTAGCCCCGAATCATGTAGGCGGGCGCAGCGGATGGTGTGGTAGTGAACGCCTACCCGCTGGCGAAGGGAGAGTGTCGCCCTCTCCGTGACCTCAGCGAGATCGATTTCGGCTGCGTAGTACTGGTGTACCGGTCGTCGTGACGGTCGCTCGTCGGCATCGCACGTCTGGTTATTCGGACACGTCAGATGACACCGCGGGCTTCTAAGCTCTCGAAGATAAAGGCGGCCGCCGGAGCGGATCGGTCGATACCAGCGCTGCAGACCAGCACGACCGGCTTCGGCAGTCGCTCAAATGCATGAAGCGCCTTCTCGCGCATTTCCTGAAGCTTCGCCTGCTTCACGGTCGGATCAGTCTTGCTGTGGAGGGGGTCTTCCCAGGGCAACGCGCATACTCAGAATCCATGTCGCTCCAGCGCCTCAAACAGAGTCACTCCATCGAAGTCGATTTCGCGGTAGCAACCGAGATCCCGGTCATGCATGAAGCTGATTATGCTCACTATATCTTCGAGCCGCAGCCAGTCAATCCAATCGAGAACAAGAGCCTTGGCTGACGAAGGGATCGGGGCACCGCTGCCTCCGTACTGCGGATGATGTCGGAGAGGCCGATGCGCGCAAGCTAGCATACGGGGAATCACCCAAAGCAAGAGCTCCGATTCATCCCCACTCTCTAGTCTGCACCCCAAAGCCGCCATCTCCCGGGCGATTTCTCGCCGCTTCTTCTCAACGACCTGCTCGAACATCTGAGACCCCCGAAAACGTTAGAGCGGACTCGCACGCCGATCGAGAGTATCGGAACCGGCGATGCCCCGATTGGTCTGCGCAGATCATATCACCCGGGTCCGATCCGAGTCAGCGATCAATCGTTTTGTCACAAAAGGAGACACCCATTGACCTGCCCCCCGAAAACGAGTCCAGATCCAATGTTACTCTTTAGCGAGAGAATAGAGGATACTGGGCCGAAGAAAGGGAGCACCTCAATTGGCCAGGAGGAAGCACACTGCTGAGGAGATCATCGGCAAGCTAAGACAGTCTGAGGTCACTCTAGCGCAGGGCATTGCCGTGCCCGACGTCTGCCGGCGGGAGCTATGCCTCGTAGCACTCGCCAAGAGCGGCGATGCTCACCTTTCTCTTCAGCTCCGTGCGTATGGCCGCCGCTAGCGCTTCCAGGCTCTTCTGCTCACCGTGCACCAGCCGCACGTCCGCCTTCTCCGTCCCCCGCAGCCAGTCCACCAGCCCTCGCTGATCGGCATGAGCGCTGAAGCCGTTGATGGTGTAGACGCGGGCCCGTACCACTACCTCTTCGCCGAAGATATGGATCGAGCGGGCGCCGTCGACAATGGCGCGGCCAGGCGTGCCGATCGCCTGGTAGCCGACGAAGACCACCGAGCACTCTTTGCGCCACAAGTTGTGCCGCAGGTGATGGAGAATGCGCCCCCCGTTCGCCATGCCACTTCCAGCGATGATTATGCTCCCCGACGGCCAGCGCTGGATGGACTTCGAGTCCTCCGTGCTGACCGTAAACTCCACGCCGGGGAACTCGAACGGGTTCTCGCCCGCGTGCAGCTTGGCGAGAAGTCGCGGGTTCAGCGCTTTCAGGTGACGTTCGTAGGCCTTGGTGATGCTCACGGCAAGCGGGCTGTCGAGGAAGATGCGGCACCGGGGTAATTCACCGGCATCCCACATGAGGTGCAGGTAGTAGAGCACGTCCTGCGAGCGCTCGAGAGCGAAGGAAGGAATGAGGACGTTGCCGCCGCGTTCGATCGCCTCCTTGACCACCTGCTCGAACTCCTGCCGCGATTCCTCGACGGAACGATGCGGCCGGTCGCCGTAAGTCGCCTCGCTCAGGACGAGGTCGCACGGATGCGGGTCGACCGGATCGGGCATGACTTCGCGCCCCCGGTAGCCGATGTCGCCGCTGAAGGTTATGCGCCTGCGGTTCCCGTTCCTCTTCTCCTCGAACTCGAGAAACGCCGAACCCAGGATGTGCCCGGCGTTGCGGAAGGTCACCGACAAGCCGTTGGCCAGTGAGAGCGGCGAATCGTAACCCACCGGCGCTCCGAACTGGTCCATCGCGACGAGCGCGTCTGCGACCGCATACGGCGGTGGCTCCACCTGGTTGCCCTGGCGCTCCGCTTTTCGCCGCCGGGCGCCGTACTCCTCGTACATCACGTGCGCCGCGTCCATGAGAATGAGCCGCCCGATCTCCCGTGTCTCCGCCGTCGCCAGTATGGGCCCTTTGTAGCCCTCCTTGACGAGCAACGGCACACGACCGATGTGATCGAGGTGACTGTGCGTGATGACAACGGCATCGATGCTCTTGACGTCGAAGTGGAACGGCTCGGCGTTGCGGGTGTAGGAGTCATCGCCGCCTTGGAAGAGGCCGCAGTCCACCAGCAGTCGCTTGCCGCCGGCTTCTAGCAGATGGCAGGAGCCGGTGACTTCACCCGCCGCTCCGTAGGAAGTAACACGCATGGACTCCGTCCTTTCATGAATAACATCACCCTGTAGAGTGGGGATGGTGATGTAATCCCGGCAAGGCCTGACCCGCTACCGTCGGTTGACTGAGGATGCCCCGGTCTGAGCACAGAAACCCCTTGCCCGCAATGAGCCGCTGGAACTGATCGGAATTCGGGACGATGGCACTCATGAGGAGACCTTTCCAGTGCCAGCGATGAAATCGACGATCACTTTGGCAAGCTCTTCCCCCTTGTCCTCTTGAAGGAAGTGGCCAGCGCTCTCGATCGTCGTATGCGGCTGGCCCTTGGTACCCGGAACCATCGACTGCAAAGCGCGGTCGCTGCTGCGGGTGATGGGGTCGGAGTCGCTGAAGGCGGTGAGGAAGGGCTTTTCCCAGCGCCGCAGGACCTCCCACGCCTTGCGGTTCGGTTCGGCGGCGGGGTCGTCGGGCGACGTAGGCACGAGCATCGGGAACATGCGCGCCCCCGCCTTGTAGCTGTCATCGGGGAACGGAGCGTCGTAGGCGGCGATCACTTCAGGAGACAGCTCCGTCACACAGCCACCCTTGACGATCCTACTGACGTGGAACTCCGGCGTCTCCTGGGAGAAGCGTTGCCAGCGCAGGAAGGCTTCTCCGGGCGCCCGGTCACCAGTGGGAAGAAATGTGTTGGCCGCGACGATGCGGACGAAGCGGTCCTCGCGCTCAGCCGCCAGGCGCAGCCCGATGAGCCCGCCCCAGTCTTGGCCAACGAGGGTGATGTTGCGCAGATCCAGCGCCTCAATTAGGGCGCGCATCCAGTCGACGTGCCGCTGGTAGGTGTAGTCCTCGCGCCGGGTCGGCTTATCGGAGCGGCCGAAACCCACGAGGTCGGGGGCGATGGCGCGGTGCCCAGCCTCGACGATGACAGGGATCATCTTTCGGTAGAGGTAGCACCAGGAGGGTTCACCGTGTATGAGAAGCACTGGGTCAGCGTCCCTCGGCCCCTCGTCCAGGTAATGGATGCGCAGGGTGCCTCCGTCGCCGGCCGCGACCTCCATGTAGTGAGGTTGAAACGGGAAGCCAAGCAAACCGGCGAAGCGCTCGTCAGGGGTGCGCACTATTTCCATCAACCTTCCCCCTTCCAGATGGCGACTCGCGGGGCCGAGATGTAGGCATTATACCGCCCTCATGCCGGAGTGTCGCATCTACCTGAATGGGTCCTTGAGCCGGACCTCGGCTACAAGGTTGTCGAGACCCACACGTCGCTGCCTCGCCCGGAGCGCATGTACTGGAAGCTCCTGCCGCCGGAGAAGATCGAGGCGATCCCGGCGCTTCGAAAAGTGGCACCCGACCTGCCAGACCTTAGTTGAGAGCTGCTGCCTCGCCGACCCTGCGCTGAGGGTGAGCTCCTGCCGACGGAGCAGGAGAGC